>NZ_JAURXB010000294.1 GCF_030654605.1 Bradyrhizobium sp. | reverse complement strand
CAGCGCGGCGCCGGCCGCAGCCGCCCAAAAGGCCGCTGCGAAGATAACACCCTGCCGCATCTGATCGCCGACATGGAGTTGATCCGGGAGAAATTTGGGTTTCAGCGCTGGATGATCGTCGGCGGGTCCTGGGGCGCGACGCTGGCGCTGGCCTATGCGCAGACGCATCCCGACCGGGTCACCGGCATCGTGTTGCGCGCGACCTTTCTCGGCACCCGCCGGGAGCTGGAAGGCGCCTTCCTCGACGCGCTGCCGCGCCTGCATCCCGCACTCTCCGAAGATTTTCTCGGCGTGCTGCCAGGGGAAGAACGCGAGAAGCCGCTGGATGCCTACTTCCGCCGCATCCTTGATTCCGATCCGGCGGTGCACACCCCTGCCGCGCGCGCGTGGGGCGATACCGAACGCATTCTTTCGGAACACACCTCGTCGCGGGTTCGGCTCGATCTCACTTCGCTGAACTCGACCCGCGCGCTGCCGTCGACACCGTTCATGGAAGCGCATTATTTTCAGAACGATTGCTTCATGAACCCCGATCAGCTCCTCAACCATGCCGGCCGGCTCGAAGGCATTCCCGGCATCATCGTGCAGGGCCGCTACGATTTGCTGTGTCCGCCCGCGACCTCGCACGCGCTGGCCGCGGCATGGCGCGGATGTGAAATCCGCATCGTCGAGGGCGCGGGCCATTCGCTATACGATCCCGGCGTCAGGGACGCCGTGATGAAGGCGATCGCCGATCTGGCTTCCATCATCAAACGATAGGGACAATCCGAACATGCCGCTCGCCGGAAAGGGAATGCTGCTGACGTCGATGGACATCGATCCGTCCGACGAGGCCGAATTCAACCGCTGGTACGACCGCGAGCATCTTGAGGAGCGCGTCGCAATTCCCGGCTTCCTGGAGGCCCGGCGCTATGTCGCCCATGACGGCAAGCCGAAATATCTCAGCCTCTATTCCACCGAAACCTTCGAGGTGCTCGATAGTCCGGCCTATCGCACGGCGCTCGCCAACCAGACCGCCTGGTCGAAGGCGAACATCGCGCGCTTCAAGAACATGATCCGCGCGGTCGCGCGCATCACGATCAGCCGCGGCCAGGGCCGGGGTGCCGCACTCGGCATCGTGCGCCTGCGTCCCGTGGACAAGGATAGGTTGCGTACCGCACTGCGGGATCAACTCAAACCCGGCAAGCTGGACGGAATTTTCTCGATGCACCTGCTCGAAAGCGATGCTTCATTGTCCAAGCCGATCACCGACGATCCCGCGGCCCCCAATCCCGGCGCCGGCGACTGGTTCGTGCTGATTGACGGTACGGATGTGAAGGCGGTGTCGGCCACCATCGCCGCGCGCCTGGGCGATGCCGCGATCAAATCCGCTGTGATCTCGACCGGCCTCTACCACCTGATGTGGGACCTCGCAAAGAGCGACCTCCCGACGATTTGAACGCCACGTGAACCGTGTTGCGCATGCTGCACTGCCGCAATGATGGCAACGTTATGGCCTTCGACTAATGAAGGCTGGTGGTGAGACAAATTTGCCTTTGTGCACGCTCTGGAATGCCTCTAATAAGGTAAGTCTATGATGCAATTCAAAAACCACAAGAACGCCGACTGAGCGTTCGCAGACAAAGATGAGGCCGCGCCTTCCTTTAAACGGCGCGGACAAGGTAGGAATGAAACCGACTGATATTTCGGCGCCGGACTACTTCCATAAAGTGGTCGATTGCCAATGGGCCTGTCCTGCGCATACGCCCGTTCCAGAATACATCCGTTTGATTGCTGCAGGCCGCTACAGCGACGCCTACATGATCAACTGGAGATCGAACGTGTTTCCGGGGATTCTCGGACGCACCTGCGATCGCCCGTGCGAGCCGGCCTGCCGCCGCGGCCGCGTCGAGGATACGCCGGTCGCGATCTGCCGGTTGAAGCGCGTCGCCGCCGATTTCAAGGACGACGTCAAGCACCGCATGCCGAAGCCGATGGCAAAAAACGGCAAGCGCATCGCGATCGTCGGCGGCGGTCCCGCCTCGCTGACGGTGGCCCGAGACCTAGCACCGCTCGGCTACCACTGCACCGTGTTCGATTCCGACCCCAAGGCCGGCGGCATGATGCGGACGCAGATTCCGAAATTCCGGCTGCCGGATTCGGTGATCGACGAGGAAACCGACTACATCCTCAATCTCGGCATCGAGTTCAAGGGCGGTCACCGCATCGACAGCCTCAAGCAGTTGCTCACCGAAAACTTCGACGCGGTGTTTGTCGGCTCCGGCGCGCCGCGCGGCCGCGAGCTGGAAATTCCCGGCCGCAAGGAAGCCGCCGCCAACATCCACATCGGCATCGAATGGCTCGCGTCGGTTTCGTTCGAGCATGTCAGCAAGATCGGCAAGCGCGTGATCGTGCTCGGCGGCGGCAATACCGCGATGGATTGCTGCCGCACTGCGCGCCGGCTCGGCGGCGAAGACGTCAAGGTAATCGTGCGTTCCGGCTTCGAGGAAATGAAGGCCTCACCGTGGGAGAAGGAAGACGCCCTTCACGAGGACATTCCGATCCTCAATTTCATGGTGCCGATCGCTTTCATCCACGACAATGGCAAGCTCACCGGGGTCACCTTCCAGAAGGTGAAGGCGGAATACGACGCCAACGGCCGCCGCAATCTGGTGCCGGCGGGCGAAGCGGACGAGACGATCAACTGCGACGACGTATTGGTGGCGGTCGGCCAGGAAAATGCCTTCCCCTGGATCGAGCGCGACTGCGGCATCGAATTTGACAAGTGGAACATGCCCAAGGTCGACGCCAGGACTTTTGTGTCGACCAATCCGAAGGTGTTCTTCGGCGGCGACGCCGCGTTCGGCCCGAAAAACATCATCTGGGCGGTGGCGCACGGCCACGACGCCGCGTTGTCGATCCACAAGATGCTGTCCGGCGAGGACATCACCGAACGGCCGCTGCCCGAGGTGAACGTTTCCTCGCAGAAGATGGGTATCCACGAGTGGAGCTACGACAACGACATCTCCAACGACAAGCGCTACAAGGTGCCGCATCGCGACAAGGTCATCGCGCTGAAGGACATCCGCGCCGAAGTAGAACTCGGCTATGACGTCAAGCTGGCGCTCGGCGAAGCTCACCGCTGCCTGAATTGTGACGTTCAGACCGTGTTCGCGGCCCCCTTGTGCATCGAATGCGACGCCTGCGTCGATATTTGTCCGATGGACTGCATCAACTTCACCGAGAATGGCGAGGAAGCAGATCTGCGGACCCGGCTGAAGGCGCCCTCGCTGCATCCGGACCAGGACCTCTATGTCGCCGATGGCCTCAAGACCGGGCGCGTCATGGTCAAGGACGAAGACGTCTGCTTGCACTGCGGCCTGTGCGCCGAACGCTGTCCCACCGGTGCCTGGGACATGCAGAAATACCTCATCGATATGACCCACGCAGGAACATCATGTCCGTCCAAAGCCCGATCAGCAGCGTAAACGACTTCGTCGTCCGCTTCGCCAACGTCAACGGCTCGGGTTCGGCGAGCGCCAACGAGATGTTCGCGCGTTCGATCCTGCGCCACGGCGTGCCGGTCAGCCCGCGCAACGTCTTCCCGTCCAACATCCAGGGGCTTCCGACCTGGTACGAAGTGCGGGTGACCGAGGATGGACATCTCGGCGCCCGCGGCGGCGTCGACATGATGGTGGCGATGAACCCGCAGACCTGGGACAAGGACATCGCCGCGATCGAGCCCGGCGGTTATCTGTTCTACGATTCGACCAAGCCGATGCCGGCGTCGAAATTCCGGGCCGACATTACCGTGATCGGCGTGCCGCTGACCGCCATCACCAACTCGACCTATACCGATCCGCGCCAGCGCCAGCTTTTCAAGAACATCATCTATCTCGGCGCGATGTGCGCCTTGCTCGACATGGACCCGAAGCTGGTCGAGCAGCTGATCGGCGAGCAGTACAAGGGCAAGGAAAAGCTGCTGTCGTCGAACATCCACGCGCTTCATCTCGGCCGCGACTGGGCGCTGCAGAACCTGAAATGCCCGATCGGCCTGCGCGTCAAAAAAGCCGACAAGGTCGGCGACCGCATTTTCATCGAAGGCAACAGCGCGGCTGCCCTCGGCGCGGTCTACGGCGGCGCCACCGTGTGCGCGTGGTATCCGATCACGCCGTCGTCATCGGTGGCGGATGCCTTCACCAGTCACTGCAAGAAGCTGCGGCACGACCCCGTCACCGGCAAGGCGAAATACGCCATCGTCCAGGGCGAGGACGAGTTGGCGTCGATCGGCATCGTGATCGGCGCGTCGTGGAATGGCGCCCGCGCCTTCACCGCCACCTCCGGCCCCGGCATCTCCCTGATGACGGAATTCATCGGCCTGTCCTATTTCGCCGAGATTCCGGCCGTGATCATGAACGTGCAGCGCGCCGGTCCCTCGACCGGCATGCCGACGCGTACCCAGCAATGCGACGTCATCGCCTGCGCCTATGCCTCGCATGGCGACACCAAGCATGTGCTGCTGTTTCCGGAAGACCCGGCCGAGGCGTTCGAGTTCGCCGCCCAGGCCTTCGATCTCGCCGAGCGGCTGCAGACCACGATTTTCCTCATGCTCGATCTCGACATCGGCATGAACCACCGTCTCTCTCGTCCACTGAAGTGGGACGACGCAAGGCAATACGACCGCGGCAAGGTGATGACGGCGGAGATGCTGGATGAACCCGGCCGCGACTTCGGGCGCTATCTCGACGTCGACGGCGATGGCATTCCGTACCGCACCTATCCGGGCACCCACCCGACCAAGGGCTCGTTCTTCACCCGCGGCACCTCGCGCAACCGCTACGCGATCTACTCCGAGGAAGGCCCTGTTTATGCCGACAACATGCAGCGGCTGGTGCGCAAGTTCGAAACCGCCCAGGACATGGTGCCGCGGCCGCTGCAGGCCAACGCCGCCAAGCCGACCAAATACGGCGTGATCTATTTCGGCTCCACCGCGCCGGCGATGGACGAGGCGATCGGGATCCTCGAATCGCGCGGGCATCAGCTCGACCGCTTGAGGATCCGCGCCTTCCCGTTCCATTCCAGCGTCGCCAGCTTCATCGCCGACCACGACTTCGTCTATGTGGTCGAGCAGAACCGCGATGCGCAGCTGCGCTCATTGATCGTCAACGAGAACGGCATCGATCCGGTCCGGCTGATCCCGATCCTGCATTATGACGGCACGCCGATTACCGCGCGCTTCATCGCCGGCGCGATCGGCGACCACCAGGATCAGCTCAAGGTGACCCCGCTCCGCAAGGTGAAGTCATGACCTATATCGCCAAGCCGAAATTCCAGCATCCGGGACTTCCGAAAAACGATCTCGGTTTCACCCACAGGGATTACGAGGGCAAGGTTTCGACGCTGTGCGCCGGCTGCGGCCATGACTCAATCACCGCCTCGATCATCGAAGCCTGCTTCGAACTGTCGATCGAACCGCACCGGGTCGCCAAGATTTCCGGCATCGGCTGCTCCTCGAAAACTCCGGATTATTTCCTCGGCAATTCGCACGGCTTCAATTCGGTGCACGGCCGGATGCCGTCGGTCCTGACCGGCGCCAATCTCGCCAACCGCGACCTGATCTATCTCGGCGTTTCCGGCGACGGCGACTCGGCCTCGATCGGCTTCGGCCAGTTCGCGCATTCGATCCGGCGCGGCGTCAACATGACCTATATTGTCGAGAACAACGGCGTCTACGGCCTGACCAAGGGCCAGTTCTCGGCCACCGCCGACCGTGGCTCGAAGTCCAAGAAAGGCCTGATCAACAGCGACAGCCCGATCGACCTGGTGGCGATCGCGCTGCAGCTCGGCGCCAGCTTCGTGGCGCGCAGCTTCTCCGGCGACAAGACCCAATTGGTGCCGCTGATCGCGGCCGCGATCCAGCACAAGGGCGCGGCGTTCATCGACGTCATCAGCCCCTGCGTGGCCTTCAATAACCACGCCGGCTCGACCAAGAGTTTCGATTATGTGCGCGAGCACAATGACGCGGTGAACCGGCTCGACGTCATCTCGGGACGCGACCCGATCACGGTGGATTATGCCCCGGGCACCGTGCAACTGGTCGAACAGCACGACGGCACCCGGATCGCGCTGCGCAAGATCGATGCCGACTATGATCCGCATGATCGCGTCGGGGCGATGTCGTTCCTGCAGAAGCACGCCGCCAAGGGACAGATCGTCACCGGGCTGTTGTATGTCGATCCGGAATCGGACGATCTGCACAGCCATCTCGACACCGTGGAAGTGCCGCTCAATACGCTGGACGCGGGGGATCTTTGCCCCGGCACCGCCGCGCTCGAAAAGATCAACGCGAGCCTGCGCTAGGTAGGCCGCAGCAACTGCGCCCACTCGGTCTCCAGCCGTTCGATCGCCGCGGGAAGCGGCAGAGCCGACAGCATACCGCCGCTCTCGTCCAGTAGCCCAAGGCGCTTCAGCCGCGACAGCGCCTCATTGATGGCGAAATCGGCCGAGACGGCGAAACGCTGCGACAAGAGTTCATCGATATCAGCACCGAGAGCTGCCTGCGTAAGCGGTTGCGCTGCTGTGGCCAGGCAGTAGTAGGCCACCAGCGCTTCCTTCCACTCCTGTTCCTCGGCCTCGCCGATCAGATAACTGAAAATGCCGGAATTATTGTTGATATTGCGATAGTAGATATTGTCGGTCAGCTGCTTCTGATGAATCAGCGACTGACGGTGGAAGTTTCCCCATTGCCGCAGCATGAAGGCGCCGAGCGCGAACAGGCCGCTGAGCGCGGCCAGCGCCTGCTCGAGATCATTGTCGCCGAGCGTTCCGTTGACGCCGAGGTAGAAGCCGGCGACCAGAAACAGGATCACCAGGGTCGATGCGAGCTTGATCAGGATCGGGATGCCGCCGAAAATGGCCGGCACGCCCAGCATGAGCTGGTCGGACAGACTCATCACCACCCGCACATTGGGATACAGCGCCTCGAGATCGGCGCGGGCGACGTGCCGGAAATACTTGAACAGCACGGCGCCGCCGCGAATTTTATGACTGCTCCGCTTCCCGCTCCAGCGCAGATTGCGGGCGTCCGCCGGCGTGTCGACGCCCGGCCGGGTCGCAACCATCATCACCACGTCGTCGAACACCTCGATCTCGCGCGAGCGCCGGCGCAAGCCCCGCCAGACCGGAATTTCGATGGTCTCCATGTGGCTGCCGCGGCGGAACATGCGGACGTCGCGGTATTCCTCGACCGGGGCCTTGAGCTTGACTCGAACCAACGCGTGCTCGGCAAAGGCCTTGATGATTTCGTCATGCGTGATCTCGATGAAATTGGCCTCGGTGAGTACACGCACTACCTCCTCGCTCAGCCGGCGATAGGCCGCCTCGTTTTCCTGGTGAGATCCGCAGGACCGCGCATCGAGCTCGGGGTCGAAGGGAAAATAGGCCTCGCGCAGCAGGTCGAGCTGTTCGAAATACTGGTAATGAAAGACGGCGCCGAGTTGACGCGCAAATTGCCGGAACCCGATCTCACCGGCGTCGCCGAGATGGCCCGCGGCGACGAGGCCATCGATCAAATCCGACTTCCGAAGCGGAATGAAACGATCCCGCGACTCCGGAACGGCCGATTCGCCCGGTACTCCCTTCACAAAACTGCCGTCCTCGCTGGAATAATCACTGCAAGCGTAATCCTGCCGACCATTTCGCGGTCAAAAGTCAGCCGCGGGCCCGCTCGCCCCCCGCACAGGATAGCTTCCTTGCTGCTGTTGCGCTACTCGCAGCTAGCGCTGCAACCCCGCAAAGCCGCAGGCACTCCCCTGATGCAGCCAATCCGTTGAACGTCCCCAGCGCCTGCCGCGACCAAAGCATTGACCCGGCATGCCCGGAACGCAACGCCTCGCGCCGCGTCAAAAATGGCTGGCCGCGTGACCAATGGATGGATGTGCGTAAAATGGCCGCGAGTTTCATGAAACACCGTTGGAATGCGACGCTGGCTGCCGCCGCGGCGCTGGCGGTCCCGGCCACCGGGATCACCCTCGGCCACGCCGGAGAGGAAGGCATCGACAAGGCCAGGGCGGCCGCGTTCGATGTCAGGATGTTCAGCAAGCCGCCGGGCAAGAAGGCCTATGCCTGCTTCGTGCGCCGCTATGACCCCGACCACCTGGCGCGTCACCCCCTGCAGCAGGTCAACGCGATGAAGCTGCTGGTCACCGCCGAGACCCCGCCGGAAGAGAAGATCACCAATTATTCGTTCCGGCTCGGCCTGAAGTATCGCCATCGATCGGGCGATTTCGACTCCAGCGGCTCCTGCAATCACTTCGTGCCCGAAGACGATGGACATGAAATACGCCTCGGCTGCGGCGTCGATTGCGACGGTGGCGGGCTCAATGTTGCGATGTCGAAGGACGAAAAATCCGCGATCGTCCGGGTCGAGCGGGTGCGGATCTGGCAGAACAGCAAGCCAGACGAGGAACTCAGCGACGCATTGGTCGGCGGCGCCGACGACAAGGTGTTCCGGCTCGACCGCGCCGACATCCGCGAATGTGCCACGCTGGTGACCGACCGCAAGGAACTGGCGGAGATCAGGCGCAAACGATAGGCTCGCTGCAGATCCCGTTCAGCAACCCAGGGAGAGTGCCATGCATCGACGCAGCATCTTGTGGGGCGCGGTTTCGGCCTTTGGCGCGGCCTTCGCCGCATCGCGCGCCGGCGCGGCCACCGACGCCGCACCCGCCGCCAAATTGAAAGTGGTCTATCATCTCAACGACCTCGACAAGGTCTCGTTCGTGCTCGGCAATATCCAGAATCATTTCGACGGCGTCGGCGGTCCCGACCACGTCACCATCGCGCTGGTGATTCACGGCCAGGCGCTGCGGTCGTTTCACCTGAGCGCCGCGAACCCGGATATCGCCCGGCGCGTCGCTCAATTTTCCAGGGCCGGGGTCGAACTCGCCGCCTGCGGCAACACCATGAAATCGCAGAAGGTCGAGCTGAAGGATTTGCTTCCGGGCCTGGTCGGTGTCGAGCAGGGCGGCGTGGTCCGGATCGCGGAATTGCAGTCGCAGGGTTATCTCTATCTGCGGCCGTAAAGGTCCGTAACGCCCGGCTCCTGGAAGTTGATATAGCGCAATCCCGGTTCTCTTGCCGTGTGCCAGCCTGCACTCAGGCAATCTCGCTGGAATTTTTCGCCTGCCCGCCAGCGAGGATCCGGACGTCCTGCACCAGGTGAAATGACCGACAACCCGCTCACCCCCTCGCGCGCGAGTACCACACAGCGGCTGCCTGCTCGCGCATTTCGCCTTGGCCGTCGTCTCAAGCTGACGAGCCTCGAAGCCGCAGACCTCAATCAAGCCGAAGCCGTCGCGACGTCGCCACTGATATTGCGCCTGCGCGATGGAGGCTCTGCCGCGCTGTTGCCCTATGGTACCGTCGTCCTCATTGGGGTTTCGCAGGGCGAGGAAGAGGCTTTCCTGCAAAAGCTGGGCGATCGCGTCGAAGGCCGGTTGGACGCGCCGGTCATCGTGACATCGGAGATCGAGATCGGAGCGAGCGACAAGATCTCGGGGGATGTCATTACCGTCCGGAACCTGTCACCTCCGCGCCTCGTCGTCGTAGTCGATGCGCTTGCCAAGAATGTCGCACTCGCCTCTGAGGAAGAAGAGGTCAGGAATCTCATCGAGGTGCTCGAACCTTTTGCCAGCGACCTCGCCAATACCGGCCGGCTGCCGTGGCAGCGGAAACGGATGCTGCGCACTGTCGGACATGCGCTGCTGACCCATCATCGCCTTCTTGAACGGGTCGAAGTGGAAGAAAGACCCGAGTTGTCGCCGGATGATGGTGAAGTCGGGCAATTGCACGAACGACTGGCCGAAGCCTACCATTTCCGGAAGCGCGCCAAGGCGCTGTCGCGCAAGCTCGACGCCATCGAGGTGATGATGGCTGCGCTCACCGAACTGATCGACGCGCAGCGAGGGATTCGGCTGGAAACCATGATCGTGCTCCTGATCATGCTCGAAATCTCGGTCTACCTGTACGACCTTTTCTTGCGCCCTGGCTAAATTCCGCGTCATACCGCTGTCGTCGCCCAAAAAGCGGTTCAATCGCCCTCCAGAAACCGGGATCGCCACTAAACCGCCACGTCCCGGAGGGATCGATAGGGTGTGAATGGCGTTAGCCTCGGGGGATCCGCATAGTCCCCTCCCCAGCGTTGCCCAACCACTTGTTGACAACCCGGCCCCTCGCCAGAAAAGGTGCCGGGAACCCGCAGCAAACCCAGCTCGAACAGAACAAGGCATCATGAATCCCGTCAAAGCACTCGAAAACCACGGCCAGGCGGTCTGGCTGGATTTCCTGGCCCGCGGCTTCGTCGCCAGGGGCGACCTGAAGCGGCTGATCGACACCGACGGCGTCAAGGGCGTTACGTCGAATCCGTCGATCTTCGAGAAGGCGATCGGCAGTTCGGACGAATATGACGGCGCCATCGGGAACGCCCTGGAAAAGGGCGATCGCCCGGTTGCCGAATTGTTCGAGCATCTGGCGATCGAGGACATCCAGAACGCGGCGGACGTGCTGCGCCCGGTCTATGACCAGTTGAGGGGCGAGGACGGCTTTGTCAGTTTGGAGGTCTCGCCCTATCTGGCGATGGATTCCAAAGGCACCGTCGCCGAGGCCGAGCGGCTCTGGAAGGACGTCGGTCGCAAGAACCTGATGGTCAAGGTGCCGGCGACGCCGGAAGGCCTGCCCGCGATCCAGCAGCTGATCGGCGCGGGCATCAGTATCAACATCACGCTGCTGTTCTCGCAGAAAGTCTATGTGCAGGTCGCCGAGGCCTATCTCGCGGGCCTGGAAAAACTCGTCAAGAGCGGCGGCGATCCCTCACGCGTCGCCAGCGTCGCCTCTTTCTTCGTCAGCCGCATCGACAGCGCGGTCGACAAGGAGCTCGATGAGAAGATCGCAAAGGCAAATGACCCGACCGAAAAGGCGCGCCTGAGCGCGCTCAAGGGCAAGGTCGCCATCGCCAACGCCAAGATGGCCTACCAGGAATACAAGCGGCTGTTTTCCGGCGCGCGCTGGGACAAACTTGCCGCCAAGGGCGCCAAACCGCAGCGGCTGCTGTGGGCCTCGACCGGCACCAAGAACAAGGACTACAGCGATGTGCTCTATGTCGAGGAGCTGATCGGTCCCAACACCATCAACACGGTGCCGCCGGCGACGCTCGACGCCTTCCGCGACCACGGCACGCCGCGCGACAGCCTCGAGGAAAACATCGAGGACGCCAGGCACGTTCTCGTCGAACTCGAGAAGTCCGGCATCTCGCTCGATGCCATCGCCGCCGAACTGGTCAGGGACGGCGTCAGGCTGTTCGCCGACGCCGCCGACAAGCTCTACGGCGCGGTCGCGCACAAGCGCGCCAGCGTGCTCGGCGCAGGCATCGACCGCCAGCAGTTGAAGCTCGGCGGCACCATCGTCAGCGCGGTCGAGAAGGCCACCGAGGAATGGCGCGCGTCGGCCAAAATCCGCCGGCTCTGGCAACACGACAAATCGGTCTGGAGCGGGAGCGACGAACACAAATGGCTGGGCTGGCTCAACAGCGCCGAGGCCGCCGACATCGCCGACTACGAGGATTATGCGCAGCGCGTGAAAGGACAAAACTTCACCGACGCCGTGGTGCTCGGCATGGGTGGATCGAGTCTCGGGCCGGAGGTTCTGGCGGAGACATTTGCCAAGCAGCCCGGCTTTCCGAGACTGCATGTGCTTGATTCAACCGATCCCGCGCAGGTTCGCACCCTGCAAGGCTCGGTCAACCTCGCCAATACCGTGTTCATCGTCTCCAGCAAATCCGGCGGCACCACCGAGCCCAACGCGATGAAGGATTACTTCTTCGCGCGAGTCTCCGAGACCATCGGCGCCGACAAGGCCGGCCATCGCTTTATCGCGGTGACCGATCCCGGCTCGTCGCTGGAGAAGGTTGCGACCAAACAAGGCTTTGCCCGTATCTTCCATGGCGATCCCAGCATCGGCGGACGCTACTCCGTGCTGTCGCCGTTCGGACTGGTGCCGGCGGCAACCGCGGGCATCGATGTCCGCACCCTGATCAAGCATACGCTCGCCATGGTTCGCTCCTGCGGACCCGACGTGCCGCCGCACGAAAATCCCGGCGTGCAGCTTGGCCTGGCCCTGGGGCTGGCGGGGCTCGAAGGCCGAGACAAGGTCACCATCCTCTCATCCGCAAAGGTCGCCGATTTCGGCGCCTGGGCCGAGCAGCTGATCGCCGAATCCACAGGCAAGGAAGGCAAGGGCCTGATCCCGATCGACGGCGAGCCGCTCGGCGATCCCGCGGCTTACGGCCGCGACCGCTTCTTCATCGACATCCGGACCGAAGGTGAAGACGACACGGCGCATGACGAAAAGCTGTCCGCACTTGAAGCGGCCGGGCATCCGGTGGTCCGCATCGTCATGAAATCGATCGACCATATCGGCCAGGAATTTTTCCGGTTCGAGATGGCGACGGCGGTGGCGGGTGCCGTGCTCGGCATCAATCCGTTCAACCAGCCCGACGTCGAGGACGCCAAGATCAAGACGCGCGAGCTGACCACGGCGTTCGAGAAGACAGGCAAACTGCCTGCGGAAAAGCCTGTCATGTCCACCGCCGGGGCCGATCTCTACACCGACGACAGAAATGCCGCGGAGCTGCGCAAGGCCGGCGCCGATGGCGATCTCGGCTCCTGGCTCAAAGCCCATCTCGCCCGCGCCGGCGCGGACGATTATGTCGCGCTGCTGGCCTATATCGAACGCGATGCTGATCATATCGGCAGCCTGCAAACCATGCGGCTCGCGGTTCGCGACAAACGCCATGTCGCAACCTGCGCCGAATTCGGCCCGCGCTTCCTGCATTCCACCGGACAGGCCTACAAGGGCGGCCCCGACAGCGGCGTCTTCCTGCAGATCACCGCCGATGACGGCAAGGATCTCGCGGTGCCCGGCCAGAAGGCCAGCTTCGGCGTGATCAAGGCGGCGCAGGCCCGCGGCGATTTCGACGTGCTGACCGAGCGCGGCCGGCGTGCATTGCGCGTGCATCTCAAGGGCGATCTCGCATCGGGACTGAAGATGCTCGATGCTGCGATCACCGAGGCCTTGAACTAAGGGTATTCCCCATGCAGCTCGGAATGATCGGCTTGGGGCGGATGGGCGGCAACATCGTCCGCCGGCTGATGAAGCACGGCCATTCGGCGGTCGTTTATGACAAGGATCCCAAGGCCGTTGCCGCGCTCGCGGCCGAGGGCGCAGCGGGCGGGAGTTCGCTACAGGATTTTGTCTCCAGGCTGGAGCGGCCGCGCACTGCCTGGGTGATGCTGCCCGCGGGCGGGATCACCCAGGCGACCATCGACGAGCTGACAAAGTGGATGGAGAGCGGCGACGTCATCATCGACGGCGGCAACAGCTTTTGGCAGGACGACGTCCGCCGCGGCAAGGCGCTGAGGGAGCGCGGCCTCCATTATGTGGATGTCGGCACCTCTGGCGGCGTCTGGGGCATCGAGCGCGGCTATTGCATGATGATCGGCGGCGACAAGGCGGTGGTCGACCGCCTCGACCCGATTTTTGCGAGCCTGGCGCCGGGCATTGGCGATATTCCGCGAACCGACGGACGCGAAGGACGCGACGCCCGAATCGAGCAGGGCTATATTCACGCCGGCCCGGTCGGGTCAGGCCATTTCGTCAAGATGATCCATAACGGCATCGAATACGGCCTGATGCAGGCCTATGCCGAGGGCTTCGACATCCTGCGCAATGCCAATATCGACGCGCTGCCCGCCGAGCATCGATTCGATCTTGATATCGCTGACATTGCCGAGGTCTGGCGGCGCGGCAGCGTGATCCCGTCATGGCTGCTCGACCTCACGGCTTCGGCGCTGGCCAGGAATCCAACGCTGGAGAGCTATTCGGGATATGTCGATGATTCCGGCGAGGGCCGCTGGACCGTCAACGCCGCCATCGACGAGGCGGTCCCGGCGGAGGTGCTGACCGCGGCCCTGTTCGCGCGGTTTCGCTCGCGCAAGCAGCATACCTTCGCCGAAAAAATTCTTTCCGCAATGCGCGACGGTTTTGGCGGCCACAAGGAGCCGCAGCAGCATGCGGCGCCGGTACAGCAGAACGCGCCCGACATCGTCAAGCCGAAGGCGTAACCGCCGATGCCTTCCGATCAGCCCGCCTGGAAAAAGCCCGAACCCTGTTCCTTCGTTATCTTCGGCGCGTCAGGCGATCTCGCCCACCGGCTGGTGATCCCCGCGCTGTATAATCTGGCGGCCACCGGACTGTTGCCCGACAAATTCTGCGTGGTCGGCATCACCCGCAAGACGACGTCGAATGAAGCGTTGCGCGACAGCCTGATGAAGGGCCTGCGCGAATTCGCCACCCGCCCGGTGGAAGATGAAACCGCCGAACGACTCCTCAATTGCGTCACCTGCATAGCCGCCGATCCCGGCGAACCGGCCTCGTTCGACCGCATGGAGGCGCAGCTCGATGAACTCGAGGCGATCAGGCAGACCGGCGGCAATCGCCTGTTCTATCTGGCCACGCCGCCCGATGCGTTTGCGCCGATCGCCCGCCAACTCGGACGAACCGGCATGTTGAGCCAGCCGAACGGCACGTGGCGGCGGCTGGTGATCGAAAAGCCGTTCGGCACCGATTTGGCCTCGGCCAAGGCGCTGAACGCCGAACTGCTCGGCATTGTCGACGAACACCAGATCTACCGGATCGACCATTATCTCGGCAAGGAGACGGTGCAGAACATCCTGGTGCTGCGCTTTGCCAACGGCATGTTCGAGCCGATCTGGAATCGCAATCACATCGACCATGTGCAGATCACGGTCGACGAAAAGCTCGACGTCGGCCACCGCGGCGGCTTCTACGATGCGACCGGCGCGCTGCGCGACATGGTGCCGAACCATCTGTTCCAGCTGCTGTCGCTGGTCGCGATGGAGCCTCCGATCCGGTTCGATGCGCATTCGGTACGCGCGGAGAAGGCCGACGTGCTGGCGGCGATCCAGGTTCCGAGCGAGAGCGAGGCCCTTCGGAATTCCGTGCGCGGCCAGTACCGGGCCGGCAGGGTCGACGATGTCGAGATCGGGGACTATCGCAGCACCGGGGAAGTCGATCCCGGCAGCACCACCGAAACCTATGCTGCGCTGAAGCTCACCATCGACAACTGGCGCTGGGCGGGCGTTCCCTTCTACCTGCGCACCGGCAAGGCGCTCGGCGTCAAACGCACCGAAGTGGCAATCAAGTTCAAGCAGGCGCCGTTTGCGATGTTCAGCTGCACCCCGGTGGAGACGCTGGCGCAGAACTACCTCGTGATCGGCGTGGCGCCGACCGAGGGCATCGCGCTGCAATTCAACACCAAGGTGCCCGGGCCCGCGATCCGGATCGACGGCGTCGAGATGAAGTTCCGCTACAAGGATTACTTCAAGGCGGAGCCGAGCACCGGTTATGAGACGCTGATCTATGACTGCATGATCGGCGACAACATCCTGTTTCAGCGCGCCGACAGCGTCGAAGCCGGCTGGAAGGCGGTGCAACCGTTCCTGGATGTCTGGAAGAAGGCCGGCGCCGACGGCCTGCTCGGCTACGAGGCCGGCAGCGAGGGTCCCGCCGAGGCCAACACGCTGCTGACCCGTGACGGCCGCAGCTGGCGAAAGCTCGGTTAGATGATGCCCTGCGCGCTGATCGTGATGGGCGTATCCGGCTCCGGCAAGAGCACCATCGGCGAAGCGCTGGCCGAACGCCTGGGCTGGACTTTCGAAGATGGCGACAGGTTTCATCCCCCCGGCAACGTTGCCAGGATGAGCGCCGGCCATGCCCTGACCGATGAGGACCGCTGGCCCTGGCTGCAGGCGATTGCCGACGAGATCGACCGGGTCTGCCAGGCTGGCGGACGCGCGGTGATCGCCTGTTCCGCACTGAAGCGGGCCTATCGCGAGGTTCTCGTGCATGGCCGTGACGATGTCAGGATCGTCTTCCTCGACGGTACCCAGGATCTGATCGCCGGCCGGCTTGCCGCGCGCAAGGGTCATTTCATGCCGCCGGGCCTGCTGGCCAGTCAGTTCAAAACGCTGGAGCCGCCGGCCGGCAACGAAAATCCCGTCACCGTATCGATCGATGCCACGATTGAGGCCATCGTCGAAGACATCGTGCGCCAGCTCAGGCCTGGCACCAGCAGGAGCCGGCCATGACCCGCATCGCGCTCGTTGTTTCCGATGTCGATGGCACGCTGGTGAACAGGGAGAAAATCCTGACCGATGCCGCGAGGGGCGCGGTCCGCCGGCTCGGCGATGCCGGTATCGGCTTCACCGTCGTCTCCAGCCGTCCGACCGTCGGGATGCGGTTTCTGATCGAGCCGCTGGAGATCACGCTGCCGGTCGGGTCGTTCAACGGCAGCTCCATCGTCGACTCGCAGCTGAACCCGATCGAGCAGCACCTGATCCCGGCGGCCACGGCGCAAATCAGCCTCGACGTGTTGAACGAGTTCGGCGTCGATATCTGGCTGTTCACCAACGATCGCTGGCTGACCCGCAACGGCGACGGCGAGTATGTCCCGAACGAAATGCGGGCGATCCGGGCGGAGCCGGCCGTCGTGGCGGATTTTTCGCCTTACCTGACCGTCGCCTGCAAGATCGTCGGCTCCAGCAGCAACGCGGCGTTGTTGCAGCGCTGTGAAGCTACGTTGCAGGAGACCCTTGGCGGGCGAGCCACCGCGGTGCGGTCGCAAAGCTATTATCTCGATGTCACCCCGCCGGGCTGCGACAAGGGCACCTTTGTCCAGGCCATGGCGAAGCGCCAGGGTATTCCGACCGACGCGGTCGCCACCATCGGCGATATGGAAAACGATCTGGCGATGTTCAGGACGAGCGGCCTCTCCTTCGCGATGGGCAACGCTGCCGACGACATCAAGAACATGGCGACGCGTGTCACGGCCTCGAACGAGGACGAGGGCTTCGCTAAGGCGATTGAGATCATCCTGAAGAATGGTGAAACGAGTTGAGCGATGGCGGCAGTTAAGCAATGCTTCGCGCCACTCGCTCAACATGTCGTCCCGGCGAACGCCGGGACCCATACACCGTGACGGTTCGTTAAGGCGTTGTGGCAGATACCTTTGGCTACAATAGATGACCGGGGTTATGGGTCCCGGCGTTCGCCGGGACGACGAGAGAGTTGCCTCCGCCCGCGATCAGACCGCGCTCCGACGTCCGGCGACGAGGCTGTAGACGAACAGCACGATGATGGCGCCGACGACGGCACCGATCAGGCCCGCACCCTCGCCGGGGCCATACCATCCGAGCGCTTGCCCCAGGTAGCCCGCGACGAACGCGCCGACGATTCCGAGGATCGTGGTGAGAATGAACCCTGAGGGCTCGTTGTCACCCGGCATGAGGAACTTGGCGATCACGCCGGCGACAAAACCAATGATGATGGTCCACAAGATACCCATCTCGATACTTCCTTCCTGATTGAGGTGACGACGGTGCGTTGGTGTTAGTCGTTGGGTAGCCGGCCGCCGGGCGTATACTTGTCCACGGCCGCCGGAAGCTCGCGGGAAAGCCGCGCCAGAATCTCGTCCTGCGAAAGGCCGGTCTGCTGCTCCAGGGCGGCCAGCACGTCGGTCCCGATCGCCTGCTTCAGTTGCGGCGGTGCCACTTCCTTGTTCGGACCGTTGTTGACCCAGGATTCGGCGGTCTCGCCCTGGCCGCTCTGCTTGAACTTCTCGAGCAACTCGCCGATGCCGCCGTTCAGCAGGCCACCGACTCCGGCGCCGCCCAGCATGCCGCCGAGGTTGCCCAACAGGCCGCCCAGCGGAGAATCCGGGGCGCCGCCGCCGGGGCCCGCCTTGTTGGCTCCGGCCCCGTTCAGCATCTCCGCCAGCTTGTCCCGGTTCTGGTACCCGGCGATCGCGAGCAGTCCCAGCAGCGCAGTCATGGAGGGCAATCCGCGTTTCATCTTCGTCTCCCATGCAATTGTCGTCGGCAACGCTCACGGTTCCGTTCGGTTCCAGATGCGGCTTGAATCAAAAATGTCCAAAACAACCCCATGCACAGAAAGCAAGTGCTTACGGCATCAGCGCTTTTTGGTACCGGCCGGCTCGCCGACAAACACTACTATTGTACCTTTTTTGATGCTAGCACCCAGCAACGCCACGTCCCAGTTGGTCAGCCTGATACAGCCGTGGGATTCGGACTTGCTGACCTTGGAAGGGTTGGGGGTGCCGTGAATGCCATAGCCCTCCGCTGACAGCCCGATCCAGTACGACCCGGCCGGGTTGTTCGGGCCGGGCTTGATGGTGAACGCCTTGGTGGATTTCACGCCCTTGAATTTGTAGTCGGGATTGTAGCGATAGTTCGGATTGGCATCGGCGGAGACGACCTTGAGGCTACCCGCCGGGGTCGGCTTCTCTTCGCTTCCGACCGTCGCCGGAAAGAATGCCACGAGGGCGCCCGCGGCGTCGAACGCCCTCCCTGTTTGAGCTGTCTTGTCGACTTCGATGCGGCCGATCGCCAACTTGGCCGGCTTGTTCAGCACGTTGGCCACGAAAATGGCTTCGCCTGTTTTGTCGAACTTCTTGCCGGGATTGAGGGCCGCGAGCAGTTCCTCGCTCATATGGAATTTCTCCGCCAGAGCCTCGCGCGGACTGGTGTAGCCCAATGCCTTGAGGTCTTTCATGTCGTCCATTTTGGCCGGCAGCTTTTCCAGGAACGGCCCCTTCACATCCTTGTCCGAGATCTTGTACTCGACGATAACGGCATCTTCGCCAGTGCCGGCGAGCGCCTTCCAGATCTCGGGATTGGGCAGTTTGTCGGAGGCGAGGCCTTTCGCCTCGGCGAAGGCCTTCAGGGCTTTCTGGGCATTTTCACCGAGCTTGCCGTCGATCTCGCCGGGCGAAAATCTGGCACGGTCAAGCAGCACCTGGATCTTGACGACTGCCGCATCCATTCGGTCATCGGCGGCACGCTTGGCAGCATACTCGGCGCCGTTGATGGCCGCAGCGTCAAGGCTGGCGGCAGCGGCGGGAAACAGCAGCCAGCCCCACAAGATGGTGGCGAGAAATAAGCGGATCAATCCGACGGCCTCCGGCAAAGGTTCGCCTAACCAAGAAGCGTGGAGCTATCGGGTTCCGCCGCCACCGACGGATTCGTCGCCGTGCTTCCGGAGCGCAAGCCGGGAAGCGACGATCCGCCCAAGGCGCCCCCATAAATCGAGGTTCGTGTGCGCGGCTCGATGTCCGCTATCCTGCGAATTGCAGACTCAAACCGGACATCGCCTCTGGTCCGAAAAGTGCACGAACTCTTGGGAGGAGTGTTCAGCTTAACAGACTAATATCAGCCATTAAATCAGCTCCGCGGATTGGCGGGATGAGACCGAGCTTCACCGCAGAACCTCCGACGACGACCCTCGGTCGGATCGGGTTTGCCAATTCGGCGACCCGTTCAACAATTTCATTCACACCATTGTATTGCGCTGGGAGGGCCACGGAGATCAAAAGAAGTTTGGTCCGTGTTGTTTTGATGCGCTTCAGTAGGTGCGCCGCATCGTATTGCTTGTCGAGGATTGTGGCTACTTTGCCTTTGCTTGCCAACCAAAGAGCAATTATGCGCAGTCCGAGCGTGTGTACATTTCCGGGGGCGTTCATCAATAGGATTGCGCCATCGGACGTTGAGTTGAGAGGCGTGCTAAGTTTTATCTTGGTCGAAACCAGATCAATTACCTGTTCGCAAAAGGCTGTAAAACTATGCTCTTGCTCGACACTGAGGACACCTTTCTTCCAGTCCTCACCGACCTGATAAAGCATCGGTGCCAGCATTCCGATTAGAATATCGACTGGTCTGAGGCCAGTGCTGGCTGCATCGTCTATAACCTTCGCGGCTGCCGCCAGATTGTTTTCTAAACCAGCGGTCCAGAGCTTGCGCTGGACCGCCTTCAGCAAAAGCGGACGGGTTAAATCAACGTCACCGTGCTCCAAAGTTGCCGCGTGGCATTCTGGGCATGCCCCATGCGAAATAGCAAAATTGTCATAGTCGGGGACTTCACCCAAGAATTGCTGACAATAGGAGCACCACTTCAGCATCGCTGCCCGTCTTTCCGCGCCGCGTACCGAGTTTGCCTCGAACTAGCGCTGCTCGCTGAATACCTACGCGCATCTACAGACTTAGGCCATCACAGTTCGTGAAATTCCCCTACTTCTTCCGATGCTCCGATCTTCTCAGAGGATACGACATTTTGCTCTTGGGTTACGAGCGTGAGGATGAACGCAGTCAAATCGGAGCCTGACATACGCATCGGGTCAAACCCATCAGCAAGCCCGTACTTCCCGCAAAGCGCTTGAAACAACTCGCTCTTACCCGCGTAGCCCATGGACCAAGCGCCGAACAGGCGTTCGCCCACCGGCTTCATTTCAGTTAGGACGATGTCACTGTGCCGTGGGTCACCATTAATGCGAACAAAAGTCTGAGTTACGGCAGCGTGGTCACCCTCAAGCACTTGCCCGAAAAATTGACGATTAAAAATGAGGCCGCCGGTTATTCCCTTCCCTGAGTTTGAACGAATTGCGGTGGCGAGTATCTGCTTCAAATCATCAGCCACTCCAGACCGCGCGCTGATATTGTACTTGCTGTAGTAGACGAGGCGGCACAACTGCATGGCGATGCTCCGAGATGACCGTTTACCCGCGCTGACACTCACCGCTAATGCGGAAGCAGTCGTTAAATAGACGAACGGTAAAACTACGGAGAGAAGGAAGGCGCGCAGTCACAAGACCATCTAGATTGCGCTTTCGGTAAGGCAGTGAACGAGCGACTTCCGAGATGGGTCATTCGTGTCGCTTTTAATATCTGCAGCATGTCCGCTATCCGGCCTATCCCGGGCCGGCAATTTGGCGTTGCGATCACCGAAATGAGTGTGAGCCATTCGGATTTGGCTACGCGCTTATGAGTCCGCGCTCTACGTCGCCCGCTGCACCGCCGGCTTCTCCGCCGGTCTCTTGGCGGCGTTGAGATTCTGCGCGGTATTGATCAGCGCGATATGGGTCAGCGCCTGCGGAAAATTGCCGGTCTGGCGGCGTTCGCCTGAATCATACTCTTCCGCCAGCAGCCCGAGGTCGTTCGCGATCCCGACCACCCGGTCGAACAGCGCCTGCGCCTTGTCGAACTCGCCAGCAAGCACATGGGCATCCGCGAGCCAGAGGCTGCAGGCGAGAAAGGCACCCTCGATCGGCTGCTTTTCATTCGACACCTCGCGGGGATCGTGGCGCAGCACGAACCCGTCTTGCATCAGATGCTGTTCAACCGCCGCGATGGTACCGCGAATCCGCGAGTCCGATGCCGGCAGGAAGCCCACCGCAGGCAGCAACATCAGGCTGGCATCGAGTGTTTCTGAACCGTAAAATTCGACGAAGGTGTTCTGCGTGGCATCAAAACCCTTCTCGCAGACATCGCGGCAGATCGTATCGCGCAGGCTCCGCCAGCGAGCGAGCGGCGCCTTGAAGCCGAATTTTTCGGCGCTCTTGATGCCGCGATCGAACGCCACCCACGTCATTACTTTCGAGAAGACGTAATGTCTGGCAGCGCCGCGGCGCTCCCAGATGCCGTGATCCGGCTGGTCCCATACCTTTTCCAGATGTTCGAGCACCGCACATTCCAGCGCCCACGTGCCGTCATCGAGTTTCAGTTCGGCCACGCGCCACTGATGAACCGCGTCGATCAGTTCGCCGTAGACGTCGAGCTGCAGCTGCGCATGCGCGGCGTTGCCGACCCGGACCGGCTTCGCGCCCTGATAGCCGGGCAACCACGACGCCTCCCATTCCAGCAGGCGGCGCTGGCCCATGATGCCGTACATGATCTGCATGTTGGCAGGCGCGCCGGCCGCGGCCCGCAGCAGCCAGTTGTGCCAGGCGGAGGCTTCCGCGGTGTAGCCCGAATTCATCAGCGCCAGCAGGGTAAAGGTGGCGTCGCGCAGCCAGCAAAAGCGGTAGTCCCAGTTGCGCTGGCCGCCGAGCTTTTCCGGCAGCGAGGTGGTCGGCGCCGCCACGATGCCGCCGGTCGGCGCATAGGTCAGCGCCTTCAGCGTGATCAGCGACCGCATCACCAGGTCGCGGTGAACGCCTTCATAGGTACAGTGGCTGCACCACTCGATCCAGAACTCCCCGGTGTCCTGCAAGGCCTGCGCCGGATCGATCGGCGCCGGGATCGGCAGATGCGACGGCCCATAAGTGAGCACGAAGGGGATCGTCTCGCCCTCGCGGACCTCGAAGTCGGCCACCGTCGTCATGTCCTGGCCACGCGTCGCCACCGGCGTTCGCAGCACCGTCATGTCCGGCCCAGCAATCGCCAGCAGCGCGCCGTCTCCGGTGCGCTTGACCCAGGGAATATCGGCGCCGAAGCCGAAGCGGATCACCAGCTCCATGCCGAGTTTCACTTGGCCGCTGACGCCGCGCACCAATCTGACCACGTCCGAAGCATTACCGCGCGGCGGCATGCACATCCTTGTCCGAGATCTTGTACTCGACGATAACGGCATCTTCGCCGGTCGCGGCGAGCGCCTTCCAGATCTCGGGATTGGGCAGTTTGTCGGAGGCGAGGCCTTTCGCCTCGGCGAAGGTCTTCAGGGCTTTCTGGGCATTTTCACCGAGCTTGCCGTCGATCTCGCCGGGCGAAAATCTGGCACGGTCGAGCCAGACCTGGATCTTGACGACGGCGGCATCGATCCGGTCATCGGCGGCACGCTTGGCAGCATACTCGGCGCCGTTGATGGCCGCAGCGTCGAGGCTGGCAGCAGCGGCGGGAAACAGCAGCCAGCCCCACAGGATGGTGGCGAGGAATAAGCGGATCAATTCGGCGGCCTCCGGCAAAGGTTCGCCTAACCAAGCAGCCTGGGGCTCGCGGGTTCCGCCGCCGCGCGCGGATTCGTCGTCGTGCTTCCGGAGCGCAAACCCGGAGTCGGCGATCCGCCCAGGGCGAGTGCTCGTAAACCGAAGTTCGTGTGCGCGGCTCGACGTCCGCTATCCTGCGAATTGCAGACTCAAATCGGGCCTCGCCTCTGGTCCGAAAAGTGCCAACTGCAGACCTCGGCCCTCCGGTGCGGGATGTCCGATCTACCCCGATATCCGACATCTTCAGGCTACACGCTCAGGTCCGCTTCGTGCCAGCAAGCAACATCCGCGGGTTTCTAGACTTGCCTAGTCCCCGAAAGGATTGCCATCACGGATCGAGCAGCTTTCGCCTGATGCAGTCATCGACTCGTTCGTATGCATGACCCCGTCGATGCCCCTACGCTTCATTGCTCCTCCTTCGCGACCGAACGTTACTGCGACCGTGCATTTGGAAAAGCTAGAGTCGAAGGTCGCAACCCATTGGCGCGCACCTTGCGCGAAGGCGGTATGGCCGATGAGCCGGTTGCCGCTAAACCTTATCCCCGTTGCTTCTCCACCCTTGTTGCGCGTCGTATCAGGCGCATTATCGGTTTGCTTTTTGCCACGTTTATTCGACCGCGATGCACGTTCGAACAAACGCCCACCCGAACTGACGTACACCGTACGACTCACGGCTGAGGAGACGAAATTTTTCTGCCCTTGGCCGTCTGCTCGAACGATCTGGACAGACCAGTTGATCTGTATCGTTTTATTGTAAAGCTGTCGCGGAGCGTTGGCGAAGGCAGGAAACGCTAGGGCACCGACAGCTGCAGCAACCAGCCCTGCTCCAAGGAACAGATGTCGAAAAATGAATGGCATCTTGGGGGAGCCCTCCTGATCCAGGATTCGTCAAATGACTTATGAACTGTCTTGGTATTCTTGGATTTCGGGCTCGCTGCAAGGTATACGCGCAATCGCACAGTCGCTGACACCTCATTAGGCTTCGAACTACATCTCGCCCGATGTCTCAGTTGGGCCAGACTCGGACCTGACGGCCCCAAAACGAGGCTTCTGCTCTACCCCGGTCAACGGACATCGTTAGACCGGCTCGGCTGGTCCGTTTCGTGCCAACAAACGACGTGCGCTACTTTGCAAGGTAGCGGCGATCTGCGTATGGAAAACCATTCAGCTGGCAGTCTCTAGATTCATCATAATGATAGTAGGCACGCACTTCTGCAATTTGGCCCTGCGTGATGACGTACCATTCGGTTCCTCGAAATATCAGCCGGTCGCCGGTTGACGGCTGCGTGTAAGCGCAACTCCATTCACTGACTACCTCGTTGCCGCTTGCAAGTGTATGGTCAATTTTCCAAGTTGGTTGATACACTTGTTTGAATTTCCGCCAATATCTGGCCAAGTGGTCAGACCCTCTGATGGGTCGATGGACCTGAGGCAGGAAATAGTGAACTACGTCGTCCTCCAAGGTGCTTTTCAAGTGCTCGATATCGCCCGTATTGCAGCCATCGAAGTACTTGAGAACCAATTTGACATTCGCCTCCGGTGACATATCGATCTCCGCATCGGACAAGGCTGCAGCATCCGTAACTCAGTATGGCATGCCGCTCGATTGTCATGCAACTCAAACTACCGCTCAGGGTCATTCGTGTCGCTTTTAATATCTGCGCCTTGTCGAACTCGCCGGCAAGCTCATGGGCATCCGCGAGCCAGAGGCTGCAGGCGAGAAAGGCACCCTCGATCGGCTGCATTTCATTCGACACCTCGCGGGGATCGTGGCGCAGCACGAACCCGTCTTGCATCAGATGCTGTTCGACCGCCGCGATGCTGCCGCGAATCCGCGAGTCCGACGCCGGCAGGAAGCCCACCGCCGGCAGCAACAGCAGGCCGGCATCGAGTGTTTCTGAACCGTAAAATTCGACGAAGGTGTTGTGCGTCGTGTCAAAACCCTTCTCGCAGACATCGCGGCAAATCGTATCGCGCAGGCTCCGCCAGCGATCGAGCGGCGCCTTGAAGCCGAATTTTTCGGCGCTCTTGATGCCGCGATCGAACGCGACCCACGTCATCACTTTCGAGAATACGTAATGTCTGGCGGCGCCGCGCCGCTCCCAGATGCCGTGATCCGGCTGATCCCATACCTTTTCCAGATGTTCGAGCACCGCGCATTCCAGGTCCCACGTGCCGTCATCGAGCTTCAGTTCGGCCATCCGCGATTGATGAAACGCGTCGATCAGTTCGCCGGGGCCGCGGTCTCGCAATCGCCGATCAACCCGTAATCTTCGATCCGGCAGGACAAATCATTTCACCAGCTAGAAACTCAGCCCGCCGCCCGCGACCGTTCCGCCGTCGCGCGCTTGAGCGCGGCGACATCGATCGCGGAGGCCAGAGCGTCGATCGTCAGCGGCAGCCGCTGTCGCCAGTTCGGATGCTCGTTGACGGTGCCGGGAATGTTGGGCTGCTCGACCACGCCCAGCAGATCCTCCAGCGAGATCGCCAGCAGGCGGGATCTGGTTCGCGCCAGAAAGCCCGCCACCGCATAGAGGTCGTGATCTTCGATGGCATGATGGCGCAGCATGTCGCTCAGCATGTGCAGGGCATGCCACCTCGCATCGTCGCTCTCGCCGGGATCGATCCCGATCGAGCGTTTCAGCTTGAGATCGCTGAACGAGCGCCAGCCGGCATAGGTCGACAGATCATGGGTGTTGAAGGTGACCAGCGCATTGGCGGCATAGTGGTCGACGCCGCGAAACGAGCCCGTGTCGTCGCGCTCGAACATCATCACCTGGTACGACCAGATGCCCCACCCCGCCATCTGCTCGCGAAATCCCTCCGGCACGGTGCCGAGGTCTTCACCGATCACCACGCAGCGATGTCTCACGCTTTCCTGCGCGGTGACGGCCAGCAGCGGCTCGAACGGCATTTGCACATAGACGCCGTTGTCGGCGGCAAAACCGTGCGGCACCAGGTAAAGCCGCTTCAGGCCGAGCACATGATCGAGCCTGATCGCGCCGGCATGGCGCATCGAGGCGCGCAGCATCTCGCGATAGGGCTCGAACGACTGCAGTTCGAGGCCGGCAGCGTTGAAGCCGGCGAGGCCCCAGTTCTGGCCCGCGGTGTTGAGCGGATCCGGCGGCGCGCCGACCGAGAGATGGCGCGAGATCGCCGATTGCTCATTCCAGGCGTCGAACCCGTCGCACTGCACCCCGACGGCGACGTCGAGGTAAAGCCCGACCTTCATGCCGAGCGAAGCCGCGAGCTCCTTGCAGGCCAGCAACTGCCGGTCGGCTGTCCATTGCACGAATTCGACGAATTCGATTTCCAGGGCATCCTCCCCCTGACACAGGGACGCGCATGTGGCCTCGTCCGGCTGGCGCCATTGTTCGGGCCATTCCCACCACGGCTTGCCGAATTTGTGCCGCAGCACCTCGAAACAGGCGAACCGCGGCAGCAACGGCGCGCGCTCGGCGCGGAAGTTCTCGAAATCCTGCTTGCGCTCTCCTTTGGGGTTGGCCTTGAACGTATCGAAAGCGAAACGCAGCGCGCGCCATTTCAGCTCGGCAACGCCTGCATAATTGACGGTATCGCCCGCTCTCAGCCCCGCGACCGCGCCCTTGCTCTCGAACGCGCGCTGATATCCCGGCAGCTTTTCGACATCGACATAGAGCGGGTTCAGGAACAGCCGGCTGTTCGGCGAATAGGGACTGCAATCGCCCGGGCGGTCGTCGAACAGGGCATGCAGCGGATTGAGGCCGACGCCGTCGGCGCCGAGACTGGCGGCCAGTTCGATCAATCCTTCGAGGTCGGTGAAATCCCCGATCCCCCAGTTGCGCGCCGACCGGACGCCGTAGAGCTGCACGGCCAACAGCCAGCAGCGGTCGAAATCGCCTGCGAAAGCCCGGGGCGGCGCCACGATCAAAGGTGCTTGCTCGGCGAAGCCGGACGCGTCGGCCAGATGCAATCGCCAGGAGCCGACAGGCAGATCCGGCCAGACGATGGCGCGATCATGGGCCTCGCCATCGGCGATAACCCTATCTCCCGTCACGATTTTCCAGCGCAGCGGGAATGCGGCGGCCGGTCTGAGTTCGGTCCGGGAGGGGTGACCCGACCGCACCACCACCGCCTGATCCAGAAACCGGCAGGGCGTGCGCACCGGCAGGGCATCGAGGATGATTTGCAGCGCGTCTGCGTCCGTCACATGGCGGTGACCCTGACCATCGATATATTCGGTCTGAATCCCCAGCTCTCTGGCTCTGGTGAGAAGGTCCATTCGGCACAGGGTTTGCACGCGACAACCCGAGATGTCGCGAAATTCTCTAGATGTCGGAAGAGGATAGCCGTGGTTAACTCTCTGCCATCCCCGCCGTTCCCCGGGAACCAATGTCCGTTGAGCGGCTTTGTATATATGTCCGGAACATCCCGCGTCCCGCAACCGCAACGGGACGTCTTTCCCATGTCAATGGCATCACCGTGAACAAGACAACTCAAACTGTCGAGAGCGCCGGTGGCGCTTTCCATATCGAAGATGTCTTCCCGCTGATCGACGGTGGCCGCTTCCCTGTGAAGCGCATCGTCGGCGAGCGCGTCGAGGTGTGGGCGGACATCTATCGCGACGGCCATGATGTCATTGCCGCGGCGTTGGTCTGGCGGCGCGAGCAAGACCGCGAATGGCACAGGGCCCCGATGACCCACCACAGCAACGACCGCTGGGGCGGCGCGTTCGTGCCCGACGCTCCCGGCCGCTATGTCTATGCCATCGAGGCCTGGACCGACGAGTTCGCCACCTGGCGGCACGGCTTCGAACTGAAGCAAAAGGCCGGCGCCGATCTCACCCTCAACGCCATCGAAGGCGCGGGCATGCTGACCAAGGCGCAGGCCGGTGGACAGGCGGCGGCCGCCGTGATCCTGCGGCAATGCGAGGATTTTCTGCAGACCGGCGAAGCCGCGCCGCTGCTGACCGATGAACTGAAGACCGCCATGGCCGAAAGCCAGCTACGGCCGGATCTGACCCGATCGCAGCTCTTCCCGTTTGTCGCCGACCGGCCACGGGCGCGCCACGGCGCCTGGTACGAGATGATGCCCCGCAGCCAGGGCGTTCACCCCGGCCAGCACGGCACCTTCCAGGATTGTATCGCGCGACTGGCCGATATCGCTGACATGGGCTTCGACGTGGTCTATCTGACGCCGATTCACCCGATCGGCCAGACCAACCGCAAGGGCCGCAACAATGCGGTGACGGCGGCGGAAGGCGATCCCGGCAGCCCCTACGCCATCGGGTCGGCCGACGGCGGGCACGATGCCGTGCATCCGGAACTGGGCACGCTGGAGGATTTTCGCGGCTTCGTTGCGGCGTGCAAGCAGCTGAACATGGAAGTGGCACTCGACATCGCCGTGCAGTGTTCGCCCGACCATCCCTGGCTCAGGGACCATCCGCAATGGTTCAGGAAACGGCCGGACGGGTCGATGCGCTATGCGGAGAACCCGCCCAAGAAGTACGAAGACATCGTCAATCCCGATTTTGCCTCCGAGGACGCCGGCGCGCTGTGGAACGCGTTGCGCGACGTCATCCTGTTCTGGATCGATCAGGGCGTCAGCATCTTCCGGGTCGACAATCCCCACACCAAGCCGTTCAGGTTCTGGGAATGGCTGATCCATGAGGTTCAGCTGCTTCATCCCGACACGATCTTTCTGGCCGAAGCCTTTACGCGCCCGAAACTGATGAAGGGCCTCGCCAAGCTCGGTTTCACCCAGTCCTATACCTACTTCACCTGGCGGACCCAGAAATGGGAGCTGGAGCAGTATCTGACCGAACTGACCGCCTATCCCGAACGCGATTACTATCGCCCCAATTTCTTCGTCAATACGCCGGATATTCTGCCCTATCATCTGCAGAGCGGCGAGACCTGGATGTTCAAATCACGCGCGGCGCTCGCTGCCACGCTGTCCAGCACCTACGGTGTCTACAGCGGTTTCGAATTGCTCGAGCATGAGCCGATCCCCGGCAGGGAAGAATATCTCGATTCCGAAAAATACGAGATCAAGGTGCGGGATTGGGACAAGCCCGGCAATATCAAG
Organism: Bradyrhizobium sp.; assembly: GCF_030654605.1. Classification (GTDB taxonomy): domain Bacteria; phylum Pseudomonadota; class Alphaproteobacteria; order Rhizobiales; family Xanthobacteraceae; genus Bradyrhizobium. The sequence goes on along the minus strand of NZ_JAURXB010000294.1, from coordinate 13,376 downwards.
CCCTACCTCCGCGATCTCAACCGCGCCCGCCGGCAAAACGCGGCGCTGCAGCAGACCGGCAATTTGCATTTTCTCCCAGTCGAGGACACCAACATCATCGCCTTCGTCAAGGAATCGGTCAACCAAACCAACAGCGTCATCGCCGCCATCGCGCTGTCGCGCGACGTCCATGAATTCTGGCTGCCGCTGGGCGATATCCAGGTCGGCATGCCCGACGATCGCCGCAACGTCGCCGCGGTGGAAAACCTGATGACCGGCGAACGCTATCCGGTCGAGCACGGCGGCATCCGGCTGCGGATCGATCCGGTGCGCGATCCCGCCATACTCTTCCGTTGCCTGGCGTGAGGCGCGCCATGAACGTGATGTCGTCGATCGACGCCAGGGAGCTTCCCGTCAAGGACGTGAGCGACGAGCTGTGGTACAAGGACGCCATCATCTATCAGCTGCACGTCAAGGCCTTTGCCGACAGCAACAATGACGGCATCGGCGATTTTGCCGGACTGACCGAAAAGCTCGGCTACCTGCAGGAACTCGGCGTCACCGCACTCTGGCTGCTGCCGTTCTATCCCTCGCCCGGCCGCGACGACGGCTACGACATCGCCGACTACGGCGCGATCAATCCCGATTTCGGCACCATGAAGGATTTCAAGCGCTTCATCGCCGAGGCCAAGGCGCGCGGCCTGCGCGTGATCACCGAGCTCGTCATCAATCACACCTCGGACCAGCACGACTGGTTCAAGCGCGCCCGCCGCAGCGATCCGAAATCGAGCGCGCGCAACTGGTATGTCTGGAGCGACACCGACCAGAAGTACCAGGGCACGCGGATCATCTTCACCGACACCGAGAAATCGAACTGGACCTGGGATCCGGAAGCCGGCCAGTTCTACTGGCACCGCTTCTTCTCGCACCAGCCCGATCTCAATTTCGACAACCCGCGCGTGGTCAGCGCGCTGGTGCAGGTGATGAAGCGCTGGCTCGATTCCGGCGTCGACGGCTTCCGTCTCGACGCCATTCCCTATCTGTGCGAGCGCGACGGCACCAACAACGAGAACCTCCCCGAGACCCACAGCATCATCAAGAAGCTGCGCGGCGAACTCGACGCCTATGCCAGGGGCAAGGTGCTGCTGGCGGAAGCCAACCAGTGGCCGGAGGACGTGCAGGAATATTTCGGCCGCGGCGACGAATGCCACATGGCCTATCACTTTCCGCTGATGCCGCGGATCTACATGGCGATCGCCCAGGAGGATCGCTTTCCGATCACCGACATCCTGCGCCAGACCCCGGATATCCCGGCCAACTGCCAGTGGGCGCTGTTCCTGCGCAACCACGACGAGTTGACGCTGGAAATGGTCACCGACGTCGAGCGCGACTATCTGTGGTCGACCTACGCCAACGACCCGCGCGCGCGCATCAATGTCGGCATAAGGCGGCGGCTGGCGCCGCTGATGGACAATGACCGGCGCAAGATCGAGCTGATGAATTCCCTGCTGCTGTCGTTCCCGGGCACGCCGATCATCTATTACGGCGATGAAATCGGCATGGGCGACAACATCTATCTCGGCGACCGCAACGGCGTGCGCACGCCGATGCAGTGGTCGCCGGACCGCAATGGCGGCTTCTCCCGGGCCGATCCGGCACGGCTCTACGCGCCCACCATCATGGATCCGGTCTACGGCTATGAGTCGGTGAATGTGGAAGCGCAGTCGCGCAGCCTGTCCTCGCTGCTCAGCGCCACCAAGCGGCTGATCTCGGTGCGCAAGTCCACCTTGGCGTTCGGGCGCGGCACCATGACCTTCATCCGCCCGGTCAACCGCTCGGTGCTGTGCTACGTCCGCCAGTACCAGGACGAAGTCATTCTCTGCGTCGCCAATCTGTCGCGATCGGCGCAGGCGACCGAACTCGATTTGTCGGCCTGGAAGGGCCGCATCCCGCTGGAGATGCTGGGCCGCACCCGCTTCCCGCCGATCGGCGAACTGCCTTACATGATCGCGCTGGCGCCGTACGGGTTCTACTGGTTCCAGCTCACGGAGCGCGACAAGTCGGAGCCGGTCGAGCCGACTGCCGTTCCGGAATTCGAGACGCTCGTGGTGCCGCTCGGCGCCACATGGATGTCGCTGGCGCGCACCCGCGGCGTGTTCGAGCGCGACGTGTTGCCGACCTATCTGGCGCGAACCCGCTGGTACCCGGAGCGCTCGTCGCGGGAGATCCGCCCCAACGTGACCTCGGCGGTGCCGTTCTGCGATATCGGCGACAACCGGCCGTGGCTTGCCTTTTTCGAGGCGACCACCGAACACGGCGAGAGTTCGCGCTATGTGCTGCCGATGCAGATCGAGTGGGTTCGTTTCGACCGCGAGCGCTACAATCCCCGCGCCTTCGCGGCGGTGCGCCAGGGCGCGCGCGAAGGCACCCTGCTGGACGTCGCCACCGACCAGATTTTCATCGCCCTGCTGCTGCGCAATCTGCGCGACTCCCTCGTTGTCGATGAACTCGAGGGCGTACGCCTCGAATTCAGGCCGACCGCCAGGCTTCTGGAACATCCGTTCAAGCCGCCGGTGCATATTCGCGCGGTCGAGACCGAGCAATCCAACTCCACGGCGCTGGTCGATAATGATTACGTCTGCAAGATTTATCGAAAACTCGAGCCCGGCATCAATCCGGAGATCGAGGTCGGCCGCTTCCTGACCGAAGTCGCGGGCTTCGCCAACACGCCGGCGCTGCTCGGCAGCGTCGAGCTTATCGAAGGCGACAAGACCAGCGCGGTCGCCGTCGTCCACGCCTTCGTGCAAAATCAGGGCGATGCCTGGACCGTGACCTCGGCCTATCTCGACCGCTTTGTCGAGGAGCAGCGCCTGCTGGCGGCGAGCGAGCATCCCGGCGAGAGCGAAGAGCAGGTCCCCTATCTGCGCTACATGTCGCAGACCGGACGACGCGTGGCCGAAATGCATCTGGCACTGGCCGGCAGCGGCGAACTGGCCGACTTCACGCCGGAGCCGATCCGGCCCGAACACGTGCGGCTCTGGATCCAGGAAATTTCCGCCCGTGCCGGGCGCGTCTGCCAGGCATTGCAGCAACGCCAGTCGGGGTTACGGGAATCCGATCGCGTGCTGGTCGATCAATTGCTGGCGCAGCGCGCCAACCTGAACGATCGCCTCGGCGCACTGCTCCCTCCGGATATCGGCGGTCTCAACATCCGTCATCACGGCGATTTCCACCTCGGACAGATGCTGATCGCCAAGGACGATATCTTCATCATCGATTTCGAAGGCGAGCCTCGACGCAGCCTGGCCGATCGCCGGCGCAAGGCCCCCGCAGCACGTGATGTCGCCGGTCTGATCCGCTCGATCGACTATTCGGCGACCGCAGCACTGGAACGCGCGCTCAATGTGGCGCCCGACGAGCACGGCAAGCTTGGCGCGGCGCTGTCGGAATGGCGCGACCGCTCGTCGGCAGCCTTCCTCGCCGCCTATCGCGACACCATGACCAACCCGTTGCTGTGGCCCGCCGAGCCGCGGGCGAGCGAAGCGATGCTGAATTTCTTCCTGCTCGAAAAAGCCATCTACGAGATCGAATACGAACTCGCTCACCGGCACGACTGGCTGCGCGTCCCGCTGACCGGCGCGCTTCGTATTCTGTCCCAACAACCCAACGAGGCCTCATGACCAAACTGTCCGCCGAGGCCTATGCGATCGTCGAAGGCCGCCATTCCGACCCCTTCCATTATCTCGGCCTCCACGCCGAGGGGGACAAGAGCGTGGTGCGCGCGTTCCTCCCCGAGGCCTCCAATGTCGAGGCGATCGGCGAGCATGGCGAGACGGCTGCGTTGGCGCGCGTCCATGACGCCGGCCTGTTTGTCGGCGCGATGCCCAATGGCTCCAAGCGCTATCAGCTGCGCGCCCGGTTCGGCGACACCGTGGTCGACCTCGACGATCCCTACCGCTTTCCGCCGGTGCTGACCGATTTCGACCTGTATCTCCTCGGTGAAGGCACGCACCAGCGCATCTACGACAAGCTCGGCGCGCATCCGATGACGCTGGACGGCGTTCCCGGCGTGGCCTTCGTGGTACTGGCCCCCAATGCCAAACGGGTCAGCGTGGTCGGCGACTTCAATTTCTGGAATCCGCGGCGACATCCGATGCGGGTGCGCGGTGCCGGCTATTGGGAGCTGTTCGTGCCCCATGCCGCCGCCGGCGATCACTACAAGTTCGATATCATCGGTCCGCATGGCGAGCAGTTGCCGCTGAAATCCGACCCGATGGCGTTTGCCGCCGAAATCCGCCCGAGCAGCGCTTCGATCGTATTCGACGAGGCAAAACTGCCGCGTCCGCGCCCGGCGCCATCAGGCATCAACGCGCTCGGCGCGCCGATGTCGATCTACGAGGTCCATCTCGGCTCGTGGCGGCGCCACGATAACAACGCATGGCTGAGCTATCGCGAGCTCGCCGAGCAATTGCCACATTATGTCAGGGATCTCGGCTTCACCCATGTCGAATTCCTGCCCGTCAGCGAGCATCCGTTCGACGGCTCATGGGGCTATCAGCCGACCGGCATGTACGCGCCGACCAGCCGGTTCGGCACGCCGGAAGATTTCGCCGCACTGATCGATGCCTTTCATCGCGAAGGCATCGGCGTGTTGCTGGACTGGGTGCCCGGTCATTTCCCCGACGATCCGCACGGCCTCGCCAATTTCGACGGCACCGCGCTCTACGAACACGCCAACCCGTTGCAGGGACGGCACATGGACTGGGGCACGCTGATCTACAATTACGGCCGCACCGAAGTGGTCAATTTCCTGGTGTCGAACGCGCTGTTCTGGCTGGAGCGCTACGCCATCGACGGCCTGCGCGTCGATGCGGTGGCCTCGATGCTGTATCTCGACTACAGCCGGCCGGCCGGCGGCTGGATACCGAACAAATATGGCGGCCGGGAAAATCTTGAGGCGGTCGACTTCCTGCGCCGCTTCAACACCGAGCTGTTCGCCCGCTTTCCGGAGGCCACCACGGCGGCGGAAGAATCGACCGCGTGGCCGCAGGTGTCGCGGCCGGTCGAATATGGCGGGCTCGGCTTCGGCTACAAATGGAACATGGGCTGGATGCACGACACGCTGAGTTACATCAGCAAGGACCCGATCCATCGCAAGCACCATCACGGCGATATCCTGTTCGGCCTGCACTATGCCTTCTCGGAAAATTTCGTCCTGCCGCTGTCGCATGACGAGGTCGTCCACGGCAAACGCTCGCTGCTGGGCCGGATGCCCGGCGATGACTGGCAGCGTTTTGCCAATCTGCGCGCCTATTACTCCTTCATGTTCGCGCATCCCGGCAAGAAGCTGATGTTCATGGGCTGCGAGTTTGGCCAGGAACGGGAGTGGAATCACGACCGTGCGCTCGACTGGAATCTGCTCGAACAGCCAAGGCACGGCGGCATCCACAGCCTGATCCGCGACCTCAACAGGCTGTATTCGTCGCTGCCGGCGCTGCATGAACTGGACTGCGATCCCGCCGGGTTCGAATGGGTGGTGACCGACGATGCCGCCGGCAACGTGTTCGGCTTCATCCGCAAGGGCAACGCTGCCCGCGCGCGCTGCCTCGTCGTCGTCAATTTTTCGCCGAACGTCTATCATGACTACCGCATCCGCGTGCCGTTCACCGGCAAATGGCGCGAGGTGTTCAACTCGGACTCCGCGCATTACGGCGGCAGCAATGACGGGAACGTCGGCGAGGTCCAGACGTTGGAAGGCCTCGTGCCCCAACTCGATCTCACCATTCCCCCACTGGCCGCGATATTTCTCGTACCGGAAAGCTGACGCATGCGATTGACCGCCGGAACGTCCTCACGCCTCGGTGCAAGCTGGGACGGCCGGGGCACTAACTTCGCGCTGTTCTCGGCCAATGCGCAGAAGGTCGAGCTGTGCCTGTTCGACAGCCAGGGACGTCGCGAACTCGAACGCATCGAACTGCCGGAACGTACCGAGGATGTCTGGCACGGCTATCTGAACGACGTGTCGCCGGGCCAGCTCTATGGCTATCGCGTCCACGGGCCGTACGAGCCCGAGCACGGCCACCGCTTCAACGCCAACAAGCTGCTGATCGATCCCTATGCCAGGCGAACGGCGGGCCGTCTGGTATGGAGCGATGCGCATTTCGCCTATCGTACCGGCAGCGCCCGCGAGGACCTGTCATTCGACCGCCGCGACAATGCCCGCGGCATGCCGAAGGCCGTCGTGGTCGACGAGACTTTTAATTGGGGCCGCCGCGAAATGCGTCTCAATATCCCCTGGCAAGACACCATCATCTATGAGGCGCACGTCAAAGGCCTGACCCAGAAGCGCGAGGACGTGCCGCCCGGCCTGCGCGGCACCTATGGCGGGCTGTCGTCGCCTGCGATGATAGACCACCTCAAGCGGCTCGGCATCACCACCATCGAATTGCTTCCGATCCACGGCTTCGTCGACGATCGCACCCTCGTCGAGAAGAAGCTGGTGAACTACTGGGGCTACAACACGCTGTCGTTTTTCGCGCCGGAGGCGCGCTACTCGCAGGACAACCCGCTCGACGCCTTCCGCACCACGGTGGCGCGGCTGCACGACGCCGGCATCGAGGTGATGCTCGATGTCGTCTACAACCACACCGCCGAGGGCAACCATCTCGGCCCGACGCTGTCGTTTCGCGGCATCGACAATGCCTCCTACTACTGGCTGAAGCCGGACAATCCGCGGTTCTACGACGATTTCACCGGTTGCGGCAGCTCGGTCAACCTCACCCATCCGCGCGTGCTGCAGATGGTGATGGATTCGCTGCGCTACTGGGTCGAGGTCTGCCATGTCGACGGCTTCCGTTTCGATCTCGCGACCACGCTGGCGCGCGGGCCGAACGGCTACGACCGCAACGCCTCCTTCCTGACCGCGATCCGTCAGGACCCGGTACTGGCCTCGGTGAAGCTGGTGGCGGAGCCGTGGGATCTCGGCATGGGCGGCTATCAGGTCGGTGCGTTTCCCTCGCAATGGTCGGAGTGGAACGACCGCTATCGCAGCGCGATGCGGCGCTACTGGAGCGGCGAAGGCAGCCTGATCGGCGAAGTGTCGCGCCGCATGACCGGCTCGTCCGACCTGTTCAACCATGACGGCCGCACCCAGCGGGCCGGGGTCAATCACATCACCGTCCATGACGGCTTCACGCTGGCGGACCTGTTCAGCTACAACGAGAAGCACAACGAGGCCAACGGCGAGGACAATCGCGACGGCTCCAGCGACAACCTGAGCAACAACTGCGGCCATGAAGGCCCTACCGACGATCCGGCGATCATCGCGCTGCGCCGCCAGCTCCGGAAAAACCAGCTGGCCTGCCTGCTGCTGGCCCAGGGCCTGCCGCTGATCCTGGCCGGCGACGAGGTCGGCAACACCCAGAACGGCAACAACAACGCCTATTGTCAGGACAGCGAGATCGGCTGGGTCGGCTGGGAGGGCCTCGGCCGCGAAGGCGACGACCTCACCGGATTCGTCGGTCACATGACGGAATTGCGCAGGCGCTTTCCGCAGATCCGCTCACACTGCTGGCTCGACGGCCGGCGCGCCGACGGTTCGTATGGCGTGTTGTGGCTGACGCCCGCCGCCGAGGAGATGACGGAAGAGGACTGGAATTTTCCGGAAGGCCGGTTCCTGGCCTACGTGCTGGGACCGACCGGGGACGGACAGCAACCGATCTTCATCGTGCTGAACGCCGCCCCCGAAGAGATCGCGTTCAAACTGCCTGGCATGCCGGAATACAAGAGCTGGCAGCAACTATTGAGCACCGCGGACGTTAAGCAGGAGGTCATGGACTTCGCGTCGGGAAGCGAGATCAAGGCATCTCCCCGCTCGGTCCTCGCCTTTGCGGGTTCGGCATGAATGAGCGGCAATTCGGCGCAAGGCTGACATCGGACGGCGCCTCCTTCTCATTGTGGGCGCCGGCGGCGAAGCGTGTCGAGCTGCTGCTGGACACATCTCACCCGATGCAGCGCGGCGAAGGCGGCTGGTTTGCCGCCGACGTCGCCGGTGTAAAGGCCGGAGCGCGCTACAAATTCCGCATCGACGACGAGATCGACGTGCCAGATCCGGCCTCCGCCTTTCAGCCCGACGATATCAAGGGTCCGAGCGAGCTGATCGATCACGGCGCTTACCGCTGGCGCGCGGCCGACTGGCGCGGACGGCCGTGGCAGGACACCGTGCTGCTGGAAAGCCATGTCGGCACCTTCACGCCTGACGGCACTTACCGCGCCATGATCGGCAGGCTCGATCATCTGATGGAAACCGGTATCACCGCGCTGGAATTGATGCCGCTGGCGGATTTCGCCGGGTCCCGCAACTGGGGCTATGACGGCGTGCTGTGGTATGCGCCCGACGGCACCTATGGTCGCCCCGACGATCTCAAGGCGCTGATCGACGAGGCACATCTGCGCGGGCTGATGGTGTTTCTCGACGTGGTCTATAACCACTTCGGGCCCGAGGGAAATTACCTCGGCCGTTATGCGCCGGACTTCTTCACCGAGGCGCAGACGCCGTGGGGCAGCGCGATCGACTATCGGGTGAGGCAAGTGCGCGCCTTCGCGATCGGCAACGCGCTGTACTGGCTGCGCGAATACCGCTTCGACGGGCTGCGGCTGGATGCGGTGCATGCCATTCCCGAGCTCGGCGAAATCTCGATGCTGCATGATCTCAGCCGCGCCGTCGGTGACCTCGCCATCGAAACCGGCCGGCATATCCATCTGGTGCTGGAAAACGACGACAACGCCGCAAGCCTGCTGGATGCCGGGCAGGATCCGCCCCGTGGCAATTATCGCGCGCAGTGGAATGACGACTATCACCATGCCTGGCATGTGCTGCTGACCGGGGAAGTCCATGGCTATTACGGCGACTATGCGAGATCGCCGCTGCGGGACATCGCGCGGGCGCTGGCGTCCGGCTTCGTCTACCAGGGCGAAGCCTCCGCGCATCGCGGCGGGGCGCTGCGCGGCGAGCCCAGCGGCCAGCTCGCTCCCATTTCGTTTGTCAATTTTCTGCAAAATCACGACCAGATCGGCAACCGCGCGCTCGGTGACCGGCTTGAAGCCATTGCCGAGCCCAGGGCGGTCGAAGCCGGACTGGCGATTACCCTGCTGGCGCCGATGGTGCCGATGCTGTTCATGGGCGAGGAATGGGGTTCAAAAGCGCCATTCCCGTTCTTCTGTGACTTCGAAGGCGAACTCGCCGAGGCCGTGCGGCAGGGGCGGCGCAGGGAATTTGCCGACGCCTATGCGGAACACGGCAACGAGGTCCCCGACCCGCTCGAGCGATCGACCGCCGAATCCGCGGTGCTGGATTGGGACTCCCGCGATCAGGCGAACGGGCGCCGGCGGCTGGCGCTGGTGCGGGACCTGCTCGCGATTCGCCGCGAAAAAATCGTTCCGCGGCTGGCTAGCGCGGCATTCGGCGAGGCGCACGCGGCGGACAACGGCTTGCTGACGGCGAACTGGCGCATGGGCGATGGCGCAATGCTTCGGTTGATGGCCAACCTGTCGAATGACGAAATTCCCCGCCCGGAAATCGAACTCATGGGCACGCCGATCTGGGGCGGCGCGGCCAGCGGACCGATTCCGCCGTGGTCGGTATTCTGGCGTCTGGATTCGCGATGATGACTGCCGACGTACCGATCGCGACCTATCGTCTGCAGCTGACCGCCGATTTCAATTTCGACGCCGCGGCCGCCGTCGTGCCCTATCTGAAGGCGCTCGGCATCAGCCATCTCTATGCCTCGCCCTTCATGAAGGCGCGCAAGGGCTCTACCCACGGCTACGACATCGTCGATCACACCAAACTCAATCCCGAGCTCGGCGGCGAGGCCGGCTTCCTGCGACTGAGCGAGGCGCTGCAACGGCACGATATCGGCCTGATCCTCGATTTCGTACCCAACCATGTCGGCGTGCATTTCGCCGACAATCCATGGTGGCTCGACGTGCTGGAATGGGGCCCGGCCTCGCCGCACGCGGTCTCGTTCGATATCGACTGGGACCAGCTGCCGTACCGCGCCCGCGGCGGCGTGCTGTTGCCGGTGATCGGTTCGTCCTATGGGCGGGCGCTGGAGAGCGGCGAGATCGAGCTGCGCTACGACGCTGCCGAAGGCAGCTTCTCCGCCTGGTATTTCGAACACCGGCTGCCGATCGCCCCCGAGCGGTACAGCGAGATTTTGCGCAGCGTCGTGAGGGAAGCCGGGGCCGACGACAGCGCGGCGGGAAAGCGCATTCTCGCACTGGCGGCACGCTACAAGGGCTTGCGGCATCCCAACCGCAAGGAAGCGCCCGCCTTCAAGGCCGAGTTGCAGGCCATCGACGGCGGTGCTGATATCATCGCGCACGGGCTGGACGCCTATCGCGCGGGGGCGGACCGGCCTGCGCAAATTCTGGCGCTGCATCATCTCTTGGAGCGCCAGCACTACAAGCTCGGCCATTGGCGATTGGCTTCCAGCGACATCAACTACCGGCGCTTTTTCGACGTCAATACGCTGGCCGGCCTGCGCGTCGAGGACCCCGGCACGCTCGATTCCATCCACTGCCTGGTCAAGCAACTGATCGCGGACGGCCGGCTGCAGGGCCTGCGGCTCGACCATATCGACGGGCTGCGCGATCCCGCGCAATATTTCCAGCGCCTGCGCCGCCTGATCCGCGACGCCCAGGGCGAGCACGCGAAACCGTTCTACCTCGTGATCGAGAAGATTCTCGGCGAAGGCGAGAAGCTGCATCCGTTCTCCGGCGTGCACGGCACCACGGGATATGAATGGATGAATGTCATCACCCACGTGCTGGTCGACGGCAACGGCCTCGATCCGCTCGATGAGATTTGGCGGCAGGTCAGCAATACCTCGCCAAAACTGGAGCCGCTGCTGAAGGAGGCCAAGCGGCGGGTGCTCGAAACCCTGCTGGCCAGCGAGTTCACGGTGCTGGCGCGGCTGCTGGCGCGGATCGCCGGCGGACACTATTCCACCCGCGACTATTCCGCCGACAGCCTGCGGCAGGCGCTCGAACTCTATGTTCTGCATTTCCCGGTCTATCGCACCTATCTGACCTCATCAGCGCCATCGCCGCATGACCGTGCGCTGATTTCGGCGACCATCGAAAAGGCGCGCGCGGACTGGTTCGCCGCCGACGAGGGCATCTTCGATTTCCTGCGCGATGCGCTGGCCATGGACCTGCTCAAGCCGGGCGGGCCTGCGCACAGCGCGCCGCGCGTGCGACGCTTCGCCCTGAAGGTGCAGCAGTTTACCGGACCCCTGATGGCGAAGTCGCTGGAGGACACCGCATTCTACCGCTATCACCGCCTGCTTGCGCTCAACGAGGTCGGCGGCGATCCCTCCGCCAGGGCGCTTTCGGTCGACGCCTTTCACGACATGATGCAGACGCGCGCCAGCGAGTGGCCGCACGGCATGACGTCAACCGCGACGCACGATACCAAACGCGGCGAGGACGCGCGCGCCCGCATCCTGGCGCTGGCGGAAATTCCCGGCGAATGGACCAGCACGGTCGGGCGCTGGAAAGTCCTGAACGCGCCGCATCTGGTGATCGAAGGCGAGATGCGCGCGCCATCGGCCGCGTTCGAATACATGCTGTATCAGGCGTTGCTCGGCGCCTGGCCGATGGACGGCCCGGATGAAACATTTGCGGAGCGGGTGCAGGCCTATGCGCTGAAAGCCGCGCGCGAGGGCAAACAGGAAACCAGCTGGCTCAATCCCAACCAGGCCTATGAAGCGGGATTGCACACATTCATCGAACGGATTCTTGATCCGACTGTCTCGGCCGAGTTTCTGGATTCGATGGAGACGCTGGCCAGGCGCGTCGCGCTGCTGGGGGCGCTGAACTCGCTGAGCCAGATCACCTTGAAGGCGACGATGCCCGGCGTGCCGGACTTCTATCAGGGCACGGAATTCTGGGATCTGTCGCTGGTCGATCCCGATAACCGGCGCCCGGTGGATTTTGCCGCGCGCGCCGCGGTGCTGCCCGCCCTGGAGATTCCGGATTGGCCCGATCTCGCGCAACATTGGCCTGACGGCCACATCAAGCTGGCCTGGACCCGCCGGCTCCTGAAGCGGCGCGCCGAGCTCGCCGACCTGTTCGCGCATGGCGATTATCAGCCGCTCGAGGTCAGTGGGCCGCACCGCGACCATGTCATCGCCTTCGCGCGGCGCCGGGGCCGCGACGCCGTGATCGTTGCGGTCACGAAATCGTTCGCGGCCTTCTCGCAGGGCGGCCGCAGCTGGCCGCGCGGTGACGTTTTTGATGGCACCGTCAACCTCAAGGGCCATTCGCTGGAAGGCCTCGGCAAGAACGGCGCCATCGAGGTACCGCTCTCCCTGCTGTTTCAGCATCTGCCGGTCGCGGTGATGAAAGCGAAATTTCAGGGCGCCTTGAAGCCGGCGCGAAAGCGTGGCCGCAGGTAAGGCCCGCCCAAAACGCGGAAGGCCGCCCGGGATCAACGGCCGGACGGCCTTGCGGATGTTGTGCCGACAATAAGCCGGTTCCCTTCTCCCGCTGTGTCGATCTTCCGTGCGTCTGGTTACCGAGAAGTTTACGAAAATCGAGCGCATCGGATTCTTTGATGCTGCAGTGCGGAGCGCTCTCAGTTCAGCTCTTCTTCGTCAGCAGCAAATTGCCGCGAGCCTTGATCGCCGTTTGCGCCGCCTCGGCAAATCGCTGCAACAGCCAGGGCAAGGTCACTTCCAGCCTGACATGGTCGTCCGCCACATCGAGATGACCTGAAGCCGCCTGCCCGAGCGCGCGGACGCGGAAGATCATGCGATCCTGCTCCCATCGCTCCTCATCGACTTTCAAAACGGGAACGCTGGACGCGGCGCGCGTCAATCCGGTCTTGAGGCGGCGGGCCGCCTCTTCGCGGCCGAGGCGATGCGGAATCGAAACCACGAGCGGTGCGGACATTCTTCAAACCTCCAGCTGATTCAGACCATGTAATTCCGCATCGTTCGAATGCGAGGCCATTTGCATGTTTCGAATCCGGAACTTTATGAGTTCCGGTTCGTTTTTCGAGGGAAGGCAGAGCAACAGTGCCCGCTGCCGGGCTGCAGGAGATGCCACATGTCACTCGGTACGATCATTCTCATTATTCTCGTTATCGCCCTGCTCGGCGGCTTCAGCGGCATCGGCGGCGGCCCGTTCTACGGCACCGGGTATTACGGCGGCGGCGGCATCGGCCTCGTCATCGTCATCCTGTTGATCCTGCTTCTGCTCGGGAAGCTTTAAATCGTCTCGTCATTCCGGGGCGCGAGTTAAACTCGCGAACCCGTAATCCTGAGATTTTAACCTCGAGATTCGGGTTTCGCGCTCCGCGCGCCCCGTAATGACGGCGCCAGGTTTCGTAG
>NZ_JAURXB010000191.1 GCF_030654605.1 Bradyrhizobium sp. | reverse complement strand
TCGACGACAAGGCCGCCGCCGAACAGCAGGGCGACATTATCGTCACCGAAGAGAGCGCAAAGAAGATGGCGCGGCCGAAACCGGCTCCCGCCTCTGCCAAGAAGGGCGCCCCGCCCGCAGCGACGACGGCCACCGCGCCTGCAACCACCGAACCACCGGCGGCGCCAGCCGATTCAACCGGCGCGGCCAAGGACAGGCCGATCCGATCGGTCGGCCCGACCTTCATCCCGACCAATCCACCGGCGCGCTGACGCGGTTGCGATCTCGCGTTCGCTAGCCTTCGAACGCTTCGGCCGAACCGCGGGCCGCGCGTGACACCAGGGTTTCGTCCGGCGCCGGCAGCGATTTCCCGGTGTCGCGGAATTTGTTGGTGATGGGATAGCGGCGATCGCGTCCGAAGTTTTTCTGCGTCACCTTGACGCCCGGGGCCGCCTGCCGCCGCTTGTATTCGGCGATGTTGAGCAGCCGGTCGATCCGCGTCACCACGGCGGGATCGAACCCGGCGGCGATGATGTCGACCAGCGGCTGCTCGCGCTCGACCAGCCGCTCCAGAATGCCGTCGAGCATGTCGTAAGGCGGCAGCGAATCCTGGTCGGTCTGGTTGTCGCGCAGCTCCGCCGTCGGCGGCCGGGTGATGATGTTGACCGGGATGACTTCGCCTGACGGGCCGAGCGCGCCGTCCGGCTTCCACTCATTACGCAGCGACGAGAGCCGGAATACTTCGGTCTTGTAGATATCCTTGATCGGGTTGAAGCCGCCGTTCATGTCGCCATAGAGCGTGGCGTAGCCGACCGACATTTCCGACTTGTTGCCGGTGGTGACTACCATCGCGCCGGTCTTGTTGGAGATCGCCATCAGCAGCGTGCCGCGGGTGCGCGCCTGCAAATTCTCTTCGGTGATGTCACGCGGCAGGCCGGCAAAAGTGCCGGACAGGATTTTTTCGAAGCCGTTCACGGCGTCGGCGATCGGCAGCACCTCGTAACGGAAGCCGAGGGCATCGGCGAGTTTTGCCGCGTCGTCGAGCGAGACCTGTGCGGTAAACCGAAACGGCAGCATGATGCCGCGCACGCGCTCCGCACCCAGCGCATCGACCGCGATCGCGGCGCACAGCGCCGAATCGATGCCGCCGGAAACGCCGAGCAGCACGCCGGGAAATCCGTTCTTGCCGACATAGTCGCGCAGGCCGAGCACGCAGGCGGCATAGTCGCCCTTGTCGCCGTCGACGATCGGCGCCACCGGCCCTGTGCAGCGCCAGCCGGCGTCGGTCTTGCGCCAGAGCAAGGTCGTGATGTTCTCCGTGAACGCCGGCAATTGCGCCGCGACCGAGAGGTCGGCATTCAGCGCGAACGACGCGCCGTCGAACACCAACTCGTCCTGGCCGCCGATCTGGTTGAGATAGACCAGCGGCAGCCCGCTTTCAGTGACACGGGCGACCGCGATCGACAGCCGCAAATCGTTCTTGTCGCGGGCATAGGGCGAGCCGTTCGGCACGACCAGAATTTCGGCGCCGGTCTCGGCGAGACATTCGACCACGTTCTCGTAGTCCTCGGACTCTTCGAGCCAGATGTCCTCGCAAATGGGAACGCCAACCCGGATGCCGCGGATGGTCACCGGGCCCGCGGCTGGTCCGCGCGCGAACAGGCGCTTTTCGTCGAACACGCCGTAATTCGGCAGATTGGCCTTGAACCTGAGAGCGGCGATGCGCCCGCCGTCCAGCAATGCGCAGGCATTGTAGAGCTTGCCGTCCTCGACCCAGGGCGTGCCGATCAGCACCGCCGGACCGCCGTCGGCGGTCTCGCGTGCCAGTTCCTCGACCGCCGCGCGGCAGGCCGCCTGGAACGCCGGCTTCAGCACCAGATCTTCCGGCGGATAGCCGGTGATGAACAATTCCGGCAGCACCAGCAGATCGCCGCCGTCGGCCCTGGCCTGCGCGCGGGCGGCGCGCGCCTTGGCGGCGTTGCCGGCGACGTCGCCCACGGTCGGATTGAGCTGCGCCAGGGTGATCTTGAACTGAGGTTCGGTCATTCCGCGATGGTGCCCTGCACAAGCGCAAACTGCAATTGCATGCTTTAGATCACGCCTATGCGCTCAGCGATGGCGAACAGCCAGAACAGCCCGGCCATGACCAGTGCGACGCCGACCGCCGCCGAGCCCATGTCCTTGACCCGGCCGATCTGCGGATCGTGGTCGGTGGTGAGCCGGTCGGCGAGTTTTTCGATCGCGGTGTTGAGCAGCTCCACCACCAGCACCAGCGCAACCACGGCGATCAGCTCGACGCTGCGCATGGTGGTGACGCCGATCAGCCACGCCAGCGGCAACGCCAGCGCCAGCGCCACCAGCTCCTCGCGAATCGCCGCTTCGGAGCGGATGGCAAAGGCGAGGCCGTTGCGCGTGTTGATGGTGGCCCGCCAGAACCGCAGCAATGCTACAGCCCCGCTGCGGCCGGCATCGGCTGCGCCTTGCCGGCGCGCTCCTGCTTGAGCAATTCGGCGATCAGGAACGCCATGTCGATCGACTGTTCGGCATTGAGCCGGGGATCGCACACCGTGTGATAACGGTCCGAGAGATCCTCATGGCTGATGGCGCGCGCGCCGCCGACGCATTCGGTGACGTCCTGCCCGGTCATTTCCAGATGTACGCCGCCGGCATGAGTGCCCTCCGCCGCATGGATGGTGAAGAACGATTTGACTTCCGACAGGATGCGGTCGAACGGGCGCGTCTTGTAACCGGAGTTGGACGCGATGGTGTTGCCGTGCATCGGATCGCACGACCACACCACGACGCGGCCCTCGCGCTGCACGGCGCGGATCAGTGCCGGCAGGTGATCGGCGATCTTGTCCGAACCGAACCGGTTGATCAGCGTGAGGCGTCCGGGCTCGTTGTCCGGATTGAGAACGTCGATCAGCTTCAACAGCTCATCCGGCTTCAGCGACGGGCCGCATTTCAGGCCGATCGGATTCTTGATGCCGCGGAAATATTCGACATGGCCGTGATCGAGCTGGCGGGTGCGGTCGCCGATCCAGATCATGTGGCCCGAGGTGGCGTACCAGTCGCCGGTCATGGAATCGACGCGCGTAAAAGCCTGCTCGTAGCCGAGCAGCAGCGCCTCGTGGCTGGTGTAGAAATCGGTGGCGCGCAGTTCCGGGTGGCTTTCCAGGTCGAGCCCGCAGGCGCGCATGAAATTCAGCGCGTCGGAGATGCGGTCGGCCAGCTCCTTGTACCGGCGCGACTGCGGCGAATCCTTCAGAAAGCCCAGCATCCACTGATGCACGCTGCCGAGATTGGCAAAGCCGCCGGTGGCGAAGGCACGCAACAGGTTCAGCGTCGCCGCCGACTGGCGGTACGCCATCAGCTGGCGCTGCGGATCCGGAGTGCGCGCCTGCGCGGTGAAGGCGATGTCGTTGACGATATCGCCGCGGTAGCTCGGCAGCGAGACGTCGCCGATCTTCTCCATCGGCGAGGAGCGCGGTTTGGCGAATTGCCCGGCGATACGGCCGACCTTCACGACCGGCACCGCGCCGGCATAGGTCAGGACCACGGCCATCTGCAGCAGCACGCGGAAGAAATCGCGGATGTTGTTGGCGCCGTGCTCGGCGAAGCTTTCGGCGCAGTCGCCGCCCTGAAGCAGGAAGGCCTCGCCCTTGGCGACGCGCGCCAGCTGCTTTTTCAGGTTGCGGGCCTCGCCGGCAAACACCAGCGGCGGAAACGTCGCCAGCTGCGCCTCGACATCGGCCAATGCCTTGGCATCGGGGTATTCGGGGATCTGCAGGCTTGGCTTGGCGCGCCAGCTATCGGGTGTCCACCGCTCGGACATGGCGTTAACTCCTGAACAAAAACCGCTACTTATGGCAGGCAGCGAAGGGCCGGGTTATACACAGGCTAATCGCAGACCGCCAGAGCGCGGTGACTTTCAGAGAAAGTCACCGCGCTCTATCCTTTTGTTTGCGCATGATCTTTTCGGAAAACCGGGACCACTTTTCCGGATCATGCGGCTGGAATTCAACCTGTCGATACAACCCCTTGCGGCAAAAGCTGAATTCGCATTTGGTGTCGGAACCCACGAAAGCGGAAGAGGAAACACGGGTTGGCTGAGGCTGCGCTGGACGACGTTTTCATCGACGACATCACCATCCCGGCGACCGACGGGTATCAGCTGGGGGCCACGCTGTTCCTGCCGCGGGGGGCGAAGCGCCATGCCGTCCTGAT
>NZ_JAURXB010000282.1 GCF_030654605.1 Bradyrhizobium sp. | reverse complement strand
CCCCCACCCCCGACCCCTCCCCACTGCGCGCGACGCGCGCGGGAGGAGGGGAGAAGAAAGGGCGCGCCTCTACACCGTCGCTTCCGGCAGGCGGGTTTTGGCTGACCCAAACACCTCGCCAAACGCCTGCCGGAGCGCGATATCGACGTCGGCGGTGGTGACGGGTAGGCCGAGATCGGCGAGGCTGGTGACGCCATAGCGGGGGTCGACCACCCCGCAGGGCACGATGGAATCGAAGTGCGTCAGATCGGGTTCCACGTTGATCGAAATGCCGTGGAACGAGACCCAGCGCCGCAACCGGACGCCGATGGCGGCGATCTTGTCCTCATGGCCGGCGCCCTTGTCCGGGCGCCTGACCCAGACGCCCACGCGATCCTCGCGGCGCTCGCCGCGCACGTTGAAGGCCGCGAGCGTCCGGATGATCCATTGCTCGAGACCCGCCACATAGGCCCGCACGTCGGGCTGCCGTCGCTTCAGGTCGAGCATTACATAGGCCACGCGCTGGCCGGGGCCGTGATAGGTGAGCTGGCCGCCGCGCCCGGTGGCGAACAGCGGAAACCTGGGATCGAGCAGGTCGGCATCGCGGCCGCTGGTGCCGGAGGTGTAGAGCGGGGGGTGCTCCAGCAGCCAGACCTGTTCGGGCGCCTGATGGGCGGCAATGGCCGCGACCCGCGCCTCCATGGCCGCAACGGCCTCCGGATAGGGCACCGGGGCGTCCGCGATCAGCCACTCCACCGCGCCGCCGGCAGGGCCGGCAAACGCCGTCAAATCGAGGTTTTCGCGGTCATTAACCATTGGCTAACCATAACGTGGTGATCTCGAATTACGCAATTTTGCAGTCGTCAGTCAGTCCGGGTCCCCAGTGCCAACCCTCGATAAAGTCAGCGTCGACCTCATGGTGGTCCTCGGCACCACCACGATGCCCATCCATCAGGTCATGCGCCTCAGCCGCGGCGCCATCATCGAACTGGACGCCACCGAGGCGGACGAGGTCAAGATCCTCGCCAACAACCTGCCGATCGCCAGCGGCGTGGTGCTGGTCGATCGCAACCGCATCGCGGTCGAGGTCAAGCAGATGCTGCCGAAATCGCCGGGCACCCGCTAGGCCGCCTCTATCCAGCCTTCCGGGCCGGAATTCCCCTGTCTTTCCACAGCTTTCGGCGGGACTGAATGAAGCGCCGGCAGGCCTTGTCCCCCCACCCTTGATTTGTTACATCCGCGCCGTTGATCCGGTCCTGGACCGGGTTCGGCCGGATTCTGTGCCGAACTGAAACTAGCGCTCGTGGCGGAATTGGTAGACGCGCTGCCTTGAGGTGGCAGTGAGTAAAATCGTGGGGGTTCGAGTCCCTCCGAGCGCACCACGACCTCGCCTGCCTCGATGGCGCAGGTGGCTGCACCGACCGCGAAGTTTGTGGCGGCTGAGAACGTTCCAGGCGCGGGTGAACTGGCGGTGTCACTGTCCTGTGTAAGGCTCGCCTCTGGCGCTACACGTGGAAAAGGAAGTTGCTGGCGTGGAGGTTCGCGGCTTGCACGTTCTGCAGCAGGACCGTGTCGTTGTTGTCGATCGTGACCAGCGTGTCGCTGCCCTGCTGGGCCATGGTGACGTCCGTCAGCGCGTGGATGGCACTGAATTGCCGGAGGTCGATCCGGTGGAGCGGAGTTTCGAAATCCGCGATGGTATGCTGCACGGAGCCAGACGACGTGTCCGAGAAGACGAACTGGTCCTGGCCGCCGCCGCCGGTCAATGTATCGTTGCCTTCCGTCCCAAAGATGACGTCCTTGCCGCTGGTGCCCTGCAGCGTGATGCCGGGGCCGTTGCCCGCCTGATTGAAGACGAAATGGACGGTATCCGACCCGCTCGCGCCTGTGACGGTGAACGTGATCATGTCGGTGTCTGGCGGCGTCGCGCCGGGTTCGTAGACGACGCTGCCGATGGCGGTGTTGATTTCGGACAGATCGCCGGACCCCGAAGAGGGCGTGATGGTGCTGCCGAATGCGGTGGCCTGCGCCGCCGTCGCCGACAGCGTCAGGGTTTCTCCCGCGTCGGAATCCGTGACCAGAAGACCGGTGACTGTGGTCGGCGTGTTCGCGCCGCTGGCTGCGACCTGGAACTGATCCGTGTTAATCACCGGACCGCCACCGACATCGTAGGTCAGCAGGATCGCGTCGCCTTGACCGGCAACGTTGCCGCCGCCGGCAAAACTCTTTGATTCGCCGGCGATGTAGAGGTACTGACCGTCTGTGGTAATCGAGTTGAAGGAATCGTACAGCGCGCCGCCATAGCTGGTGGTCGAGATGACGCTGCCGTCGACCGTGCTGATTTCCATCAGCACGCCGTCGGTATTGCCGGAGGCGTCCGTGGTGGAGCCGACGACATAGAGATGGCCGTTGAGCGCGACCGCGCTGTTCAGGTAGTCGGCGCCGGTGCCGCCAAACGAATGGCTCCAGGCCACCGAGCCGTCGGTGTTATATTTTGCCACAAGGTAGTCGTTGCCGCTGCTGGTGACATTGCCGACCGCATAGAGGTTGCTGCCGATCACCGCGGCGCCTTCGAAGTTTCCGGCGGCCGTTTCGACAGTGTCCTTGTAAGTCGCGATCGAGGTCAGATTGTAGTTTGCGGCCCAAACCGCCGCCCTTCCGACGGGATCGCCGGAATGTTCGGTATAACCGACCGCCCAGATCTGGCCGTTGAACTCGACCACGTCGCGGGCAATCGAGAAGCCGGGCACGGGGAGCGGGTCGGCCGCGGCGTCCACCATCGTGCCGCTACTGTCGTAGCGGGCGATGACATAAGCGCCATAACTGGACGGCTGTCCGAAGCCGACGGCATAGAGATAAGTGATGCCGCCCTGTGTTGAGGCGAGAACGTCCTGATAAATCTCGACCCCGGTGTAGCCAAAGAAATGAGTCGTGGAGTAGCCGGTCGCTGGCGCCGGATTGTTGCCCACGCTGCCATTGGCATTGAAGGTTGCCAGCATCGTCTTGACTTCGGCGCCGCCGATGCCGTCTGTCGTCAGCCCGTCGCCGGGATGGCTGGCGCCGACCGCATAGATATGGCTGCCGTCGGCGGCGACGCCGTTGAAGAAGCCGTAGGTCCAGAGTTGAGAGAAATCCTGCGTCGGGGCGGCGTCGGCCGCCGTCGTGAAACTCACTATCGTGGAATTGTCGGACGTGGTCTGGGTTTCCGGCAGCGAATTGTAGGCCAGGTAAAGGTGGCCATTGGCATAGGAGACGTCGGACGCGCCCTGGTCGCCCGAACCGCCGAGGAAGGTTTGGCTGACCAGCTGAATGGTATTATCGACAGACACCGTGACATCATTGCCGGTGCCGCCGACATAGCTGATGCGGTAATTCTGACTGCCAAGCGCGAACGTAGCGCCTTCCGCCAATCCGGCGAAGGTGCCGCTGACTGCATCGACGCCGTCATTGTTGAGGATCGTGAAGCTGCCGCCGGTCGGCGCAAATGAGTTGATCAGCGAGGCCGAGAGCGTGGCGCCGTTCAGCGCCACCGTGCCGGTGACGTAGACCTGATCATAGGTGCCGGCGGTAGCGCCGCCGATTTCGGCCGCGAACGTCGCGCCTGCCTGGAGCGAGAGATTGCCCGTGCTGAGTATGCCCGCGCCGGTGCCCGCCGCCAGCGTCGCGCCGCTCTGCACGACAACCGCGCCGGTGATGCCGTTGCCGTCCAGTACGCCGCCGGTCTGTACGGTGACCGCGGAATTGGCGATCGAGCCGTCGACCTGGAGCGTGCCGGCCACGATCGTAGTGGCGCCGGTGTAGGTATTGCTGCCCGCCAGCACCAGCGTGCCGGCGCCGTTGAGTGTGAGCGCGTAGACCCCCGCATTGCCGGCGGTGCCGCCGGAGCCCGACTGGTCGGCGATTGCGTCGGCGATGGTTTGGGTCTGGCCAATGCCGGGCTGGAAGGTGATGGTGCCGGACGCGCCCTGCAGGAACAGGCCGGCGCCGAATGCGCTGCCGGCATTGCCGCCGCTAGCCCCAGCGATGCTGTTGCCATTGACGCTGAGGTTGCCGGTAACGTTCAGGTTGCCGCCGTCCTGGACGAAGATACCGCCACCCATGCCCGCGCCGCCGCCGCCAACCGGTGCCGTCGACGGCTGCACGGTGACGAAAACATTCACGCCGCCGTGGCTGGAAGCGAGCGCCGTGTAGCCACCGCCGGCCCCATACGCATTTTCGCCCCACAGCACCAGACCGGCGCTGACGCCATCCCCATGGGAACCATTCAAAACGATCCAGGGATCCTCGGGCGCCGAGTTCCGCGACAGGACATCGCCCTGGGTCGTCGTCGCCACGCCATTGAGGCCGGCACTGAACGTGATGTTCGGGCCAAAGCTGGAGGTGTAACTGTCGATGATCGTCCGTAGCGTCTGATAGTCGGTGATGCCCCAGTACTGGCCGTCACCGGTGATGAAAAGGATCTGCTGACCCGTGTAGGTCGTGAACGTCGTTTCCCAATCGCTGGTCGTCGAATTCGCCGTCCCATAGCTGTAGGTCGGCTGCAGGTTGCCATTGCCGTTAAACTGGTTCCCGTCAGGCGCCATGTAGGCGATCTGTGTCCAGGCGCTGCTACCGGTATTCGGCGTGCCGGTCGGGGAAACCGCATCGCCGGTCCCGTTGCCGCCCCCGAACCCGCCAGCACCGCCGAGCGCACCTCCGCCGCCGCCGAAACCGCCAGCGCCGCCAGCGATCCCGCCGCTACCGAAGGTTCCAGCGCCGGTGCTCATTCCTCCGAGGCCCGAGCCGGCACCGCCGACGGCCTGGTTGGACTGCACATCCAGGTTGCTGATGGTGAGCGACGCGTGGGAGCTGACGAACAGCGCGCCGCCGAGCCCGGCGCTGCCGCCGCCGCCATTGGCGCCGTCATCGCCCTTCGCCATGGCGTGGGCGATCGTGAGATTCTGGATCGTAGCCGAAACATTGTTCGTGGCGTCGCCGACGTAGAAGCCGCGATAGAGATCGTTGCCGCTGACGGTGATGTGGTTGCTGCCGCCGTCGATCACGGTGCCATTGCCGGTGACAAGCGGAAGCTCGCTCGTCAGCATGATGGTGGAATTGGCTATCGCGCTGCTGAAGGTGATGACCGTCTCGGCATGCGCGTTGGCGAAGGTGATCGCGCTGCGTAGCGTGCCGTCGGCTGTTGAGTCGGCTGTGGAGGTGACAACGTAAGTAGGGCCCTCGGCGACATTGGTGACGTTGACGGTGATGGTCTGGACGTCGGTCCCGCCCGAACCGTCGGAGGCCTGCACCTGGACCGTATAGACGTTGCTGCCGGCCACGCTGCCGGGCGTCTCGAAATCCGGCGCGGTGATGAAGTTGAGCGCGCCGGTACTCTCATCGATCGTGAATTTTGCGGCATCCGGCGAGCCCGCGCCGGTCAGGACCGAATAGCTCGGAGTGTCACCGTCGACGTCGGTCGGCGTCACCGTGGTCACTACAGTGGAGTTCTCCGCGACCGACGCCGATGCGGTGGCGCCGCCGCCGTTCGACGTGATCACCGGCGCGTCGTTGACCGGATTGACGTGGATATCGATGGTCTTGACGGTTGATTCGGTGTCGCCGTTGGCGGTTTCGATCCCGGTGGCGGTCACCGTGAGCGTCAAGTCGCCATTGTAGTTGAGCGGCGGCGTGATCGCGAGGGTGGACAGTGTCCAGCCGGTGATGTTCACGGTGGTGTTGCCGCTCGACGCGGTGAAACTGTGGCCACCTGCACCGTCGGCCAGTGTCGCACCGGCCGGGATGGCAGACACGGCAAGCGCCAGTGTTTCAGAACCGTCGAGGTCGGTCAGGGCCGCAGTGACGGCCGGCAGCACGATCGCGGTATCTTCGTCGCCATTCGCGACAGCCGCTGGCCGCGCGATTGCCGTCGCGATTCCGGTCGATCCATAGGAACTATCATACACTTCAGCGCCCGCCGCGACAGCGTTCGTGGAATCGACTGCCAAATCGAAATTGCGGATGTCACTGCCGTTCGCCGGGGACTGGAATTCAGCCGATCCGAGTGAAACCGGAATGCCGGACGGAACGCCCTGCCCATTGAAAAAGCGGATCTGCGCCAATTCATCCGAACCACTGAGCACGGTCCAACTCACCGCGAACCCGCCGTTGGGCAACGCCACTATCTGCGGCTCCGTGTCCGACTCGGAATTATCGAGATTGACCTGGATCGGGCCACCGACCGGCAGTCCGTTCACGTCAAACAGGCGCACAAACACGTTCTGATCTGCGTCTGACCCACCCGCCGCGGTGCGCGCCGCATACCACGAAACAGCAAAGCCGCCGCCGGCGAGCGCGGCAATTTTCGGACTATTGTCGGTGATCGCGTCAACGGGATTGACGACCGTCAACGAGCTGACAGCTCCGCCGTTTGCTTCGTAGACGCGGGCATAAAGCTCGCCATTATTGCCCGACCAGGTGATCGCGAAACGACCGCCCGTCAGAACCGTCACCTCCGGCAGATAATCGTAGATCGTATTTTCCGGGCTCACGGTGATTTCAGCGGTCACTGCAGTGCCGGCCGCATTGTAGACGCGAGCGTAAATGTTGCCGTCGAGACTGCCGTCGTCGGCGCGATCCGCATACCAGGTGACGACAAAGCCGCCATTGCTCAGCTGGGATATCTGCGGACCGCTGTCGTACCAGGGGTTATTGTTGCTGACGACAATCTCGCCGGCAGTTACTGGCGAGCCAGTCGGCGAGAAAACGCGGGCGTAAATGTCGTTATCGGTGCTGCTGTCGCTGTGACTGGTGGAATGCCAGGTTACCGCGAAGCCCCCCCCGGTCAGCGCCGTGACCTGCGGAACCAGATCGTAAACGCTGTTTCCTAGGTTGACGGGAACCTCTCCACCGACACTGTTGCCGGCGGCATCGAAGACCCGCGCATAGATGTCGCTATCGCCGCGATCGGATCGCCAAACGACGACAAATCCGCCACCGGCGAGCGCTTCGACTTTCGCATCCGCATCCGTAAAACCGGAGCTGTCAGTAGCAATGGCAACTGTGGTGTTGACCGGCTGACCGTCAGCATCAAGGAAGCGCGCGAAGAGATCGTAACCGCCCGCGCCATTGCTGCGCGACCATACCGTTACAAATCCACCCTCGGCCAGAGCCGCTATCCTGGGGGAAATTGCTCCTGCGCTATCAATGTATGACAAGCCCGAGGTCAGGCTATCAAAAGTCCCGCTCAGTGTCGGCGCATCCGCCACCGGCGCGATGTCGAGCGTCGCCGAGGTCGCGACCGGCGCCGCGACGCCGTCGGTCACGGCGTAGGAGAACGACACATCGGTGTCGTCGTTCAGCGCCGGCGTATAGCTCCAGGTGCCGTTGAGATTATCGACCAGCGTGCCGTTGCCGGCAGTGATCGCGAGACCGGTCGCGGTCAGGCTCGGGCCGTCGGGATCGGTCGTATTGGCCAGCAGCTCGGCCTGCGTGATCAGCCGCGCGGCGCTGTCCTCGGCGATCGCCGCAAGCGTCACCGCGGCTGAGACCACCGGCGCCTGATTGTCCGCCGCGCCGTTGATGGTGATGGTAACCGTCTGCGATGAGGTGCCGCCGTGACCGTCATCGACGGTGACGGTGTAGGTCTGGGTCAGCACATCGGTTGCCGCGAGATCGTCGAGCGCGCCGTCGGCCACCGCGAAGGTCCAGCCGATCGAGCCGGCGCCGTCGCCGGTCGAAGCGTCGGCGATGCCGGCGGACAGGGTCCCCCGGTAGCCGGCCGTGGCGTTGCCGGCGACCGAGACGTTGTGGATGTCGGCGAGGTCGACATCGCCGAAAGCCAGCGCGCCGGTCGCCTGGTGCGTGACGTTGTTGATTTCGTCGGCGGAATTGTTGACCGCTTCGGTGACCGAACCTGCCTGCGCGGCCGAGGTGATAACCGGCGCGTCGTTGGTGCCGGCGATGGTGACGGTGACGAGCTGACTTGCGGTGCCATCAGAAGAGACAGCGGTGAAGCTGTCGGTGAGGGTGCCGTTGGCGCCGAGCTGCTGGATCGCGGATTGGGTGTTGTCGGCGGTGTAGGTCCAGGTGCCATCTTCGGCGAGCGAGAAGATGCCGTAGGTGGCGGAGGTGCTGGTCTGTGCAGCGAAGGTCGATTGGCCGGCATCGGCGTCGGCGATGGTGAGTTGGCCGGTGGTGACAATATGGCTTGAATTGTCGACCGCCAGGTCTTCTGCGACGTCGCCGGTGGCGACGCCGGCGATGATCGGTATGTCGTTGGTGCCGGTGATGGTGACGACCACGACCTGGTCGTCGGTGGCGTGGCTGGCATCGCTGTCGGTGGCGCGGATGGTGTAGGTCAGTTCGAGCGTCTCGCCCGTGGCCAGGAAGTCGAAGGCCTGCGTGTCGGAGTCGAAACTCCAGTGGATGGTGCCGTCGGTATGGGCATTGTCGATCACGTTGCCGAGATCGACGCTCAGCATCGCCTGCAGCACCGCATCGGTCAGTCCTGCGGGACGGCTGCCATTGCCGCTGCCGCCGACGCTGAGGGCTACGACCGAGGTGGCGACGGTGTTGGTGATGTCGGCGTCGCTGACCGCGAGCGAACCCGAACTGGTGAGCGCGCTGTCGGACTCGGTCAGGTCATGGACGTTGGTGCCTGATGTGCCGCTGGTGTCGGCCACGATATCAGGCGCATCGTTGCTGCCGGTGATGGTGACCGTGATCGGCGTGGAAACGACGCCGCCATGGGCATCATTGACGGTCGCAGTATAGAGTAGCGTCAGGATTTCGTCGGCGGCGAGAAAATCAAAGCTGTTGTCCGGCAGGTCGTAGGACCATGTCACCGAACCATTATTGGCATTGGCACCGGCGGGCGTCAGCAGCAGCGAAGGATGAACCGCTGCGATCGCAGCCAACTGCAGCGCCGTCAGCGCCGAAGTGACGTCGGTATGCGCGGGATTCTGGTAGGTGTACGAAGTGAAATGCGAACTGACGGTCGGACGATCCGTCAGATCGACATCGGTAAAGGTGATGGTGCCGCCGGCATGATCGGGCGGCGTGGTATTGCCGGTGGCGCCGACGAGTTCGACAAAGCCGCCGCTGGTGGCGGTGATGGTCGGGATATCGTTGGTGCCGTGGACGGTCACCGTCAGCGTCAGCGGCACGCTGACGACGCCGCCATGGCCGTCATCGACGATGGCGGTGTAGTTCAGGACCAGCGTTTCGCCGGCGGCGATGAAGTCGAAATTGGCGTCGGCGACGTCGTACGACCACGCCACCGAACCGTTGTTGGTGTTGCTCGCCGCCGGCGTCAGGGTCAGCACCGCCGCGAGCGCGTTCTGCTGCGCTGTCGTCAGCGCCAGCGGCGAGCCGTTGGCCGCAGTGTAAACATAATTCGCGAATGGCGCGGTAACGGTCGGCCGGTCGGTCAGGTCGACGTCGGCAAACGTAATCACACCCTCGGCATGATCGATCGTCGGGTTGCCGGTTCCGAACAGTTCGATAATGGCTGAACCCGTCGCGGCCGCCGTCGGCAGGTCATTGGTGCCGGTGATCGTGATCTTGAACGGCTTGAAGACGACCGTGTTGTATTCGCTGTAATTGGTATCGACCCGCGCCATGTAGGTCAGGGTCAGCGTCTCGCCTTCGGCGAGGAAATCGAGCGCGTGGTCGGCGACGCGGTAGGTCCAGGTGGCTCCGCCGATATTGGTGTTGCCGGGGTCCGCGACCACCGCGAGCGGGACCTCGACCGCCTCGATCGCCGCCAGCTGTTCCAGCGTCAGCGACGACGTGAGGATGATGTCCTGCTGTGCGTTCCGATAGACATACGAATCGAACTGGGCCGTCACCGTCGGAAGGTCTTCGGGATTGATGTCGGCGAAGCGAATGGTGCCCGACACCGTGTCCAGCGCGGCATTGCCTGATGTCAGCAACCGTTCGGTGAAATGGTTGCTGGAAGCGACGAGGTCCGGCGGAATGTTGAGATGAAATCGCGTGTTGCCGCCGTTGGGAGGTGGTGCTGCCGGCGTTTCATATACCAGAGAGATGCGAATGATCGGAAGCTGGTCGATCGGCGTGCCGTCGGGCAGCCTGACCACGAACGTCTGCGGCGTGATCGAATCGACCGGAGGAATGCCGATGAATTTCGGATTGGCGTCGGTGAATTTGAGCGAGAAGATCTCGTTGATCAGCTGTTGCGCATTGGCCGGAATCTGGGCCGACGCGATGAAGGTGACGACGCCCTGGCCGTTGACGATGGTTTGCGTGCCCGGCTGATTCACCGTCGCGATCGGCAGCAACGTCAGCTTGTCGAGCAGGACGTATTCGCCCGACGTGCCGTTCGGCTCGACCAGAATCCGGAACGACACCGGGGGTGCCGCGCCCGGCTGGGGGATGTCGAAGTCGATTTCCACCAGGACCGCGGTGCCGCGAATGCCCATGGTGGCGGTCGGCGTGTCGACCTTCATGTCGCCGCTTTTCGCGGTGGCACCGGCGACGAACGAGATGGTGCCCTGCACCAGCGTCAGCAACGAGGCGTTATTCGATCCGGCCGGGTTATAGATCATCTCGTTCAGCACCATCCTCGCATTGGAGGAGAGACCGAACACGGTGCCGTCGATGAAGGTGATGCCCAGCGCGGAATCGGATCCGGCCTGGACGACGTCGCCCTTGTGGACGTTGTCGCCCACGTTCAGGCTGATGGAAACGCCGTTGCGAGTAGCGGTCGCGCTGCCGGTGAGCTTGGTGACCTGGCCGATGACCTTTTCCGGCGCGATATTGCCGCCGGCCTGCGCGTAGTCGACCTGACCGGCGAGCGCCTCGACGGTCTTGCCGGACAGGTTTGCACCATCGGGGGAGGCCAGGGTGGCCCGGTTCTCGCCGCGGAAGTACTCGCGCGCCACGAATTCCTGGCCGTCTTTCGACAGCACCAGATCCAGGCCCGAGCGCTTGTAGTCGCCGGAAAACAGCAGATGGGCGTCCGGAACGACAATCGTGTCCGGCCCGAGGGTATTGCTTCGAGGATGGACATCGACGGAATAGGACTCGCCCGCCCCGGAGAACGCACCCAGGCCGCTGAACAATCCTGAATCGAATTTTTCGACGTAATTCAAATGGCCATCGCAAAGGTTAATAAGATCATGCCGTCAATATCGCAGCAAAGGAGTATTCTAGCACACGTAATGCAATGTTAACATTACCAAAAAAGAGGCGGTAATGCGGTAAGCACGCCGGAATTTACCCCATGTCTATGGTGTTGCGCCCGGAATGCTCGCAAAAGTCGCGAGCGGTGAGAAAAGCGGAGCGGAGCCAAGCATCAAGCATAATGAATGCCGGCCGCCGCCGGCGTGACGCCGGCCGGATCCGCCAATATCGTGCAGGAGGACCGCGGCGGCGAAGTCTGCAAGATAAATGTAAGTATACGCCGCAAATCCGGTGAGTCGGCGCCCACAACCGGCG
The DNA here is from genome assembly GCF_030654605.1 of Bradyrhizobium sp. Lineage (GTDB taxonomy): Bacteria > Pseudomonadota > Alphaproteobacteria > Rhizobiales > Xanthobacteraceae > Bradyrhizobium. The sequence goes on along the minus strand of NZ_JAURXB010000282.1, from coordinate 54,397 downwards.
CCGAACGGCATATCCGTTACCCCGCAGTAACAAGGTCAGCGTACACCGACAGCAACGCGAGTCAGGCCAGCGACACCAGCCGCGGGCGGTCGTCCTCGCATCGCGTTCGCTCAAGCGCCTGGCTGACCATCGATCGGAGATACGCATGAAAATTCTGGGTTACATCTACCGGGTGGTCTCCAATTTCGCGTTCCTGGCGCTGGTCTATTACAGCCTGAATTTCAAGGATTTGCAGTATCAGCATCGCGCCACCCTGGCGTTTCTGGTGTTGGTCTATGCCTCGATGCGCGCGGCCTCGGCGCTGCGTTCGTTCGGCTTCTTCCAGAAGATCGAGCGGCTCGAAATCGAGGCGCGCCGCCTCGCCGGGGTGGCCGGGGAGGCTGGAGCCGCCGCCGCGCGCAGGCACGTCGTCAGCGAGGTGGCGACACTCCGCCGCGACGGCGAGATCAAGTCCTATATCGACCTGTTCTTTCTCGCCATGGTCGTGCTGCTGTGCATCGCCAAGATCGTAACCTGAGCCGTCAAACGCTTCTTTTCTTGACCTGGACCAAACGCTTCAGCGCTCGCCGTGCGGGCTGCGCCGCATGCCTGCCGGCGGGGCCGGCTGCGTGAGACGCATTTGCCCGTCCGATCCGCGCGATCCGGGCTTTTCCGCCGGCCGCCCGCCGGGAGGCGCTGGTTTCCGCCGGCACCTGCATTGCGCCGTGCTTCGCATGGATCCTGGCATGCCCGGCTGAAGCCGCTGTTTCCGCTCGCCGCGAGGGCAGCGCGGTGAGGGCCCGGGCGGCCAGCCGCGGTCGGCCGCTGAACTCGAAAACGCTTTGCCCCGGCACCGGCAGGGCGTTGACGGCATCGAGCAGCGGCCGCGGCAATTGCCGGGGCCAGGGCGCGTGTTGCGGCAGCGGAGCGGCGCCTGTGGTTCGCCTGGCGCGATCGGACGGCGTCAGCCATTCGTCATTCCAGTATGAATCGGACAGCCAGGGGCCGGGCAGCATCGGGCTCCCGGCAAAGACGAAATTGGGAATTTTGGGCCAGTGCGAGGCCGCCACGTTTTCCGGGAGCGGACGCGACCGCCATTGCCGGGGGTCGGTTGATGTCGCGGCCAGTTCGGTCGTGGCCGGCACCACATGGACGATGCGGTAGCCACGCGCCTTCATCTCCTGCAGGATTTTCGGCAAGGCAGCGACCGTCCGGGCCTGGATATCGTGCAGCAGCAGGATGCCTTTGCCCTTGGCTTCCAGCCGTTGCATCGCGAGTTCGTAGACTCGTGCGGAGGACACGGGGCGCCAGTCGTCAGCCGGAAAATCGGCGCTCCAGACCTGGGCGCCCTTCGAGGCGGCATGTTGCTCGATCGCTTCGGAGCGTGCGAGGCCGGGCACGCGAAAGAACGGGGCCGGCGCGCTGCCGTCGCCCAGCGCCGCGGTCACCGACGCGATGCCCTGGTCGATTTCCTGCTGGACGCGTTCGGCAGGCAAATGGTGCATTCCGCTTGGATGATTCTGGCTGTGGGTGGCGACGGTGTGGCCGGCGTCGCGCACCTTGCGCACGCCTTCCGGATTGGCCTGGGCCTGGCGGCCGACCAGGAAGAAGGTCGCCTTCACGCATTGGGAGGCCAGGATTTCCAGAATCCGGTTGCTGTACTTCGGCAGCGGCCCGTCATCGAAGGTCAGCACCACCTCGCCATCCGCCAGCGGCAGCGTTTCGGCATATTGCATGGCGCCGATGCGGGGATGCTCGCGGGGGTCGACCACCAGGGTTCTGGAGGTGCCGAGCGCATCGGGATGGCCGGGACAACCGGCAGCCAGCGCTACCGGTGCGGTCATGACGCCGAATAGCCCCAGGCCAACGGCGATCCGGCGCCGGACTCCAAACAATACATTACCAGTCATGCAACACCGTATTCCCATTTACCCGAATAATTACCGCCACGCCGTGAACGGGGGCTTAATTGCCTTAATTGCCTTAATTGCCCGACTTTCGCAGATGATGCCAGTCTAGGGGACGCGGGCTATGCCGGCGCCGCGCGGCGCCGGCGCCAGATGGACCACACGATAGTGATTATCCCTGAGGTAGCGCAGGAAGGCCGGCAGCATGGCCGCGGTCTGCGCCTTGGGATCGTGCAGCAGGATGATGCCCTTGCCGGCAAGCTTGAGCCGGTCGGTCAGCAGCTTCAATTGTGCCTGAGGGGTCTTGGGCTCCCAGTCGCTGGCCCACAGGTCGGCGCCGAAAACCGCAATGCCCCGGGACTGCAGCCGATCGAGCAGGTGAGGCGTGCTTTCAAAGTAGGGAAACCGGAAAAACGGCGTGCCCGGGGTCGTGGTTGCGACCCCGTGAAGCGCCAATTCGTCCGCAGCAATGCCCTTGTCGATCTCGGCCTCTGCGGCCGCCGGCTTCAGGTATTTGAGGTTGGGATGCGCAAAGCTGTGATGGCCGATGGTATGGCCTTCGGCGGCCATCCGCCGAACCAGCGCCGGATGCGCCGATGCGTTCCGGCCGATCAGGAAGAACGTCGCGCGCACGCATTCCTGCGCCAGCGCCGCCAGCACCCGCGATGTCGTGGCCGGCCACGGGCCGTCGTCGAAGGTCAGCACGACCTCGTGATCTCCAAGCGGCAGGGTCTGCGGAAAGCTCTTCAGGCCCACGCGCGGCGTGGCGGCGGGATCGACGCCAAGAATGCGTGAAGTTCCGAGCGCTCCGGCGCGCGGACAGTCCGCCGCCTGCGCCGCCGCGGTCCACGCGACCGAAGCGACGAGGGCGGTTCGGAGCAATTTGATCACTTCCAAAGTCATTGGCGTCCGGGCGGATTTGTCATTGCGCTAGGTGTTGCCGATTGGCTAATGCGTCAAGCGAAAACTCAGACAAGTTCATCAACCCTGTCAAACGGCGAGGCGCGCTATGGCCGAAGCTACGGACGTTGCGAAGGCCGCCGATGCGTCGCTGCTCGACCGTCACCCGATGCGCGACGAGAATGGCGGGATTCGTCATGAGTTTGTCGGGGAAATAACGCGCGCGGTTCAAGCCGATGATGCCGCTTTTTTGCGCGCCATCGTCGGCGAACTGCATGAAGCCGACCTCGGCGACCTGATCGAGGCGCTCGAACCCGATGACCGCGTCAGCCTTGTCGAGTTGACCGGCGCCGATTTCGATTTCTCGGCGCTCAACGAGGTCGACGACTCCGTCCGCGAGGAAATCCTCGAGGAACTCGAACCGGAGACGGTGGCGGAGGGCGTTCGCGAACTGGAATCCGACGACGCCGTCGAATTGCTCGAAGGCCTCGACGAGAAGGACCAGGAAGAGATCCTCGAAAAACTGCCGCCGTCGGAGCGCGACGCGCTCGAGCGCAGCCTGGATTATCCGGAAAATTCCGCCGGCCGGCGCATGCAGACCGAGTTCATCGCGGTGCCGCCGGACTGGACCGTGGGGCAGGCGATAGACTACATGCGCGATACGCCCGATCTGCCCGACCGGTTCTATGAAATCTACGCGGTCGACGGCGCGCAGCACTGGCAGGGCGCGGTGTCGCTGGACGCACTTCTGCGCTCGCGCCGCCCGGTGCCGCTGGCCGACCTGATCGACGAAGACCGCCGCCGCGTTTCTGTCATGGACGATCAGGAGGAAGTGGCGCGGCTGTTCGGCAAGTACAATCTGGTGGCGGCGCCCGTCGTCGATACCGGGAACCGGCTGGTCGGCGTCATCACCATCGACGACGTGGTCGACGTGATCGAGGAAGAGGCCGACGAGGACCTGAAGGCGCTGGGTGGCGTCACCTCGGGCGAAGAATTGTCCGACAATGTCTGGACCATCGCCAAGGGCCGCTTCAACTGGTTGCTGGTCAATCTCGCCACCGCCTTTCTGGCGTCTTCGGTGCTCGGCCTGTTCGAGGGCCAGCTCGAACAGATGGTGGCGCTGGCGGTGCTGGCGCCGATCGTCGCCAGCCAGGGCGGCAATGCCGCGACCCAGACCATGACGGTGGCGGTGCGCGCGCTGGCGACCCGCGAACTCGGGTCCCACAACGCCCACCGCGTGGTCCTGCGCGAGGGCCTGGTCGGTCTCGTCAACGGCCTCGCCTTTGCCGTGATTACCGGTGTTGCCGCGGTGGCGTGGTTCAAGATGCCGGGGCTTGGCGTCGTGATCGGCCTTGCCATGCTGTGCAACCTGATTGCCGGCGCACTCGGCGGCATTCTGATTCCGATGGTGCTGGAGCGGGTGCGGGCCGATCCGGCGGTGGCGTCGGGCACCTTCGTCACCACCATCACCGACGTGGTCGGGTTCTTCTCGTTTCTCGGCATCGCCACGCTGTGGTTCGGGCTGAAATAAGCCGGTCCCAGCCGGTGCATTATCGTTAATCAAGGTTTAACGCGCATCGCCGACACTTGCCGGCCTGGAGTCGGACATGCAGCGCTTGCGGTTGAAGGCGGACGGACGGATCGTCGAACTGCGGGACGGGCAGGAGTTTCCGCTCGTACCGGCAACGCCCGCCGCGCCGGCTGAGGCGGCAGCACCTCCGGCGGTACGCGACCTGCGACGGCGCGCGCGGCTGACGCAGCTTGAATTCGCCGCCCGGCTGGGCGTGCCGGTCGAGACCATCCGAAACTGGGAGCAGGGCAAGCGGATGCCGCGCGGACCGGCGAGGGCGCTGCTCGCCGTCATCGCCCACGCGCCGGAGACTGTGTTTGCCGCCTTAGCCCGGGCCTAACCAAGATCTGGTTCGAACGCCCGTCCCAACCGGAACCCGCCGCGTCGATGTTGGCAGCGCGCTCCACACGGAACATAATGGGCTTCGATTGGCTTGAGTAAACGCGATGCAATTTTTCGAAGCCAACGGCGCCAGCATCCCCGCGATCGGGCTCGGCACCTGGGAACTGCGCGGGCGAGGCTGCGCGCGTCTGGTCGAGCAGGCGCTGCGGCTCGGTTATCGCCATATCGACACCGCGCAGGTCTATGAGAACGAGCGCGAGGTCGGCGAGGGCCTGCGCGCGTCCAGGGTCCGGCGCGACGACGTGTTCGTGACCACCAAGGTCTGGACCACCCATTTCGGTCCGAACGATCTGGAACGGTCCACCAAGGAGAGCCTGACGAAGCTGCGGCTTTTCGAGGTCGACCTGTTGCTGCTGCACTGGCCCAATCCGCAGGTGCCGCTGTCGGAGACGCTGGGCGCGCTGGCGCATGTCAAGAAGCTCGGCATGGCCAGGCATATCGGCGTATCGAACTTCACCGTCGCCTTGATCGACGAGGCCGTTGCCGCATGCCCGGAGCCCCTGGTCTGCAATCAGGTCGAATATCATCCCTATCTCGATCAGACCAAGGTGAAGGACGCCTGCGCGCGTCACGGCATGGCCGTCGTCGCCTATAGTCCGGTTGCCAGGGGCCGCATCAGGGGCGACGAGACCCTGACCAGGATCGGGCAGGCGCATGGCAAGACCGTTGCGCAGATTTGTCTGCGCTGGCTGGTGCAGCAGAATGTCGCCGCGATCCCGCGGACCTCGAAAATCGAGCGTCTGTCGGAAAACATCGATATCTTCGACTTCGTGCTGTCCGAAGAGGAAATGGGCGAGATCTCCGCAATGGGCAGCGCCCAGGGCCGGCTGACCGATTACGCCTTCGCGCCGAAATGGGATTGAGGCGGTTGCGGCAATCGCTATTCTGGCGCGCGAGACGTTCGCTTGGGCTAATCGGCAGGTTGATCCAATCAGGTGGAACCAGGTCAGGCCATACGCGCGGGCATTGCCGCATCGGCGATTGCGCATCTGTCGGTGCTGATCCTGGTGCTGCTGTTCAGCGAGGTGCATCCGTTCGGTTCGGCGACCGCCGATACCGTGGCGGTCAATATCGTGACGCCGGAAGAAGTCGCGGAGAAGAAGCCGGAGCCCGCCATGGCGCCGGAGATCAAGCCGACCTTCGATCTTCCCGCGCCACTCCCGCCTTCGAGTTCACCCGCACCGGCGCCAGCACACGCATCCGCACCAGCGCCGGCGCCAGCCTCGCGGGCGGCGGCACAAAAGGCACCGCCACCGCCCGCGGGCCAGAAAACGGCGGCGACGCAGCCGCCGTCGGCGCAGCCACCATCGACGCCGCCGCTGCCCGCCTACGCTGCTCCCCAGCCTGATCTGTCCATCAAGTACAATGTGATGCTTGGGCTGCCCCCGGCCATGTCCCCGGATCTGCCGCCCGCGAGATCAGGCGACCGGCCCGGCGAACCCTTCGATGGTCCCGCGTCGACATCGGCGGACATCGCGTCCGGCCTCGTTGCGGAATTTCGGCGTCATCTCAGGACATGTTTGAAATTGCCGCCATCGATCGCGCCGTCTGACAGGCTCAAGATCAAGTTGCGGGTTTTCATGGACCTCGAAGCCAGGCTCGCGGCCGAGCCGGTCCTGATCGAGGCCAGCGCGTCGCCCAAGGGGCCGGCCCTGATGCAAGCGGCAATGGCCGCATTGCAAGCCTGCCAGCCCTACGCGATGTTGCCGGCGGACCGGTACGGCGAATGGAAGGTGCTCGACCTCAGCTTCACGCCGCAGGATTTCGCGGGCTAGCTCCCCATCGCCCGCCACGCGTTGGAGGCGAATTGCCGGCGCCAGGTGACGATCACCACCGCCGCGGTGGTGAAGAACAGCACCCAGGGGCTGACGAACCAGCCGAGATAGCCGAGTGCAAAGAAGAACGCGCGCTGGCCGCGGTTGAAATGCCGGCCCGCGGCCTCGAACAGTCTCGTGGTGCGGATCACGTGGGCTTCCGCTTCCGCCGTGTCGCGTTGCTCCACCGGCGGCATCGCGCCGAGCAGGATCGAGACATAGTTGAACAACCGGTACGACCAGGCGAATTTGAAAAACGCGTAGACGAAAATCAGGATCAGCCCGACGCATTTGATCTCCCACAGCGCCGGCGAGGGCGTGAGGTCGATCGGCAAGGCCCCGAGCACGGCCAGCGCCTCGTTGGTCGCCCGCAGCAGCGCCAGCGCGCCGCCGACCGCGATCAGGCTGGTGGAGGCGAAAAATGCCGTACCGTTCTGCAGCGCGCCCATGATCTGCATGTCGACCATGCGGGCCTCGCGGTCGAGCATGCGCCGGACCCAGACCTCGCGGTAGACATTCATGCGGGCCGACAGGCTGTCGCGTCCGTAGGCGGTGTGCTCCAGCGTGAGGGCATACACCGTCCATTCCAGGACGAAGAAGCCGACAGCCAGAATATCGACCCAATAAGCAGCCATGTCTCATCCCCCGGATGGCTGCGAAGGCTGCCACGCATGATCCATCGCGGCAACCAGCACGATGGCGGATCGGCCGGTTGAACCGTCGCCGAGCGCTGTGGCAAGGTGACGTCTCAATAAGACCTGCCAACAAGACCTGCCAACAAGACTTGCCAACAAGACCTGCCAACAACAGGATTGCTTCGAGATGGCTTTGAAACTGGTGATCGGCAACAAGAACTATTCCTCGTGGTCGATGCGGCCCTGGCTGGCGCTACGCGCGAGCAATATCCCGTTCGAAGAGATTTTCATTCCGCTCTATACCAACGATGCGGCCGACAAGGACCGGCTCCTGAGTTTCTCGCGTTCCGGCAAGGTGCCGGCGCTAATCGACGGCGACATCACGATCTGGGATTCGCTGGCGATCATCGAATATCTGGCCGAACGGTTTCCGGAAGCCAGGCTGTGGCCCGAAGATCGCGCGCGCCGCGCGCATGCCCGCTCGATTTCGGCGGAGATGCATTCGGGTTTCATGGCGCTGCGCAACGAATGCGGCATGAACCTGCATCGTCCGGTCCGCGCCGTCGAACTGTCGGCCGACGCCCGCGCCAATGTCGCGCGGATTGAGGAGATCTGGATCGAATGCCGCGAACGCCGGGCAACGTCAGGGCCGTTTCTGTTCGGGGCCTTCGGCGCCGCGGACGCGATGTTTGCGCCTGTCGTGCACCGGTTTCGCACCTATGCGATCCCGGTGGCGCCGCAGGCGGCGGCCTATATGGAGACGATGATGGCATTGCCTGCCTTCGCGGAATGGACCCGCGCAGGCCTCGCCGAAACCCTCGTGATCGAGAAATTCGAGACGGTGTGAAGTTCCGGGTTTCGAAACTGGTGCGCCCGCCGGGATGGCAGGTTCCCGGGCGCGGTCGGGACCGTACCATAGCGGCTTCGGCAGGCAGTCGCGCAGATTAGTCCAGACCCGGCAAACTGGCAACTATCCTCCTGAAAAACCTGAAAAATATGCGCATTTGCCATGCCCAGATGTGGCTGGTTAATTCGGCCGGCCCTGTGCTATCTTGCCACAGTGTATTCAGTCGGCCGATGCCAGCGGGACCGGGGGCATGGCCGACGTTATTGCGTGATGGGAGAGGGCGTTGAAGCACAAATTCACCGTTGGAGAGACCGTCTATTTCACTGCCAGCAACGTTGCCCGTCCGGCCGCCAGCGGCACCTATGAGGTGATCCGGCTGCTCCCGACCGATGGCGATGACTACCAGTACCGGATCAAGAGTTCGACCGAGGCTTTCGAACGGGTGGCCAAGGAAAGCCAGCTCGACATCTCCTGAGAGAAGTCGCGTGCGTCATGGCCGGGTCGAGCCGTTCTCGCTCCGCTCGCCGTCAAAACGCCCCGTTCGCGGAAATATTCTGCGCAAGTTGAGTGCGTGAGGGATCAGCATTCAGCTTTCGCTGAATGCGCCTGCTGCTGCGTTGAGGGACACCGCGCATGAACTGGGACTGGGCTTCGTCGCTGGATCAATTCTGGCGTTCGCCAACCTTTCCGATGTGGCTGACACTGGCCGCGGCCGGATTTTTCGGACTCATCGTGCTCATCATGGTGTTGCGCGCCGAGAAATCGGTCGCCAACGGCATGCTGGCGGTCATCACGCTGCTGGCGATCGGCGTCACAAGCGCGGCGACCCTTCGCGCGTTCGGTCCGGACAGCCGCAGTGCGTCCGGCGAAACCCGGCCTCCGTCGTTGACCGCGGCGCTCCCGGCCTTGTCGTGTATCGACGATCTGGCCGGCGAAACCGTGCTGACGGCCTGCGAGAAGGCGCTGTTCGGTTCTGCCGAAGTCACCGCCGCGGCGCTGTCCTATGCGGCGGCCCAGATCACGCGGCTAACGGCCTTCGGCGACGCCGCGACCGCCAACCTGACACCCGAGCTGCTGGCGCTGCGCCGGGCGGTCGAGCGTGACCGCTACGGGTTGATGGCCTATGTGCTGCTGGCGCGCGACCGTTGCACGCAGTCGGATTGTGCGGTGTTTCGGTCGCTGACAAATCGCCAGCAACTGGTGTCCAACATGGATGAGCGGGTCTATGATGGCCTGGTGATGCGATACTCTGCGTCATGGAACGCACCGCCGCCGATGGCGGCAGCAGCACCGGTGGCGGCGCTGGCGCCAACGATGCCCACCGGCAAGCCCACCAATGCCGAATTTCCGTCCGCAGCCTCGACCCCGCCGGTCAACATCATGACACCCGAGCCGGGCCCGGCGCCGTCCGCGCCGCTTCCGTTAGCGCGCCCGACAACGACGATCACGGCGACGGCGCCGGCAGCACCAGCCGCTGCCAAAAAGCAGCCCGCGCCGAAATCCTCGCGCGCTGCTCCGGTTCAACTTGCGCCGGCCGCGGCGGCCCCCGCGGCCGACGACGAGTGATGCTTCCAAAATCCGCCGACGGGCGCTAAACGTCACGGCATGCCGCTTCATCTCCTCAAGCTCTGTGTCGGTTGCGAGTCCATCAAGGAACTCAAGGGCTGGATCGCCGAGCGCATGGCGACGGCCAGGAAAAAGGGCCTGCCGCTTCATCATGTTCACGTCACGCGGATGGTGCCGAAACGCGGCGACGAAATTGTCGCGGGCGGCTCGCTCTACTGGGTGATCAAAGGTGAAATCGCGGCGCGGGAAAAAATCATCGCGATCGAGCCGTTCCGCGACAAGGACGGCATCGGACGATGCCGCCTGGTGATGCAGCCCAAGGTGATCGCGGTATCGCCGCGACCGATGCGGCCGTTCCAGGGCTGGCGCTATTTCACGCCGGACGTGGCACCGCCTGATCTCGGCAAGGCCGCCGCCAGCGTCGCGGCGATGCCGGAGCCGCTGCGCCGCGAATTGCGCGATCTCGGGCTGCTTTAAACCCCGAGATTATCGATCAGCCGCGTCTTGCCGAGCCTGGCGGCGACCAGAATGCGGACCGGGCCATTCTTCACCGAAGCGATCGGCGCCAGCGTCACAGCATGCCGGGCTTCGAAATAGTCGAGGATGAAACCGGCGTTGGTAATCAGTTCGCGGCCGACGGCCATCGCGGCTTCAACATCGTCGCCGGCGCGCAGGCGTTTGGCGCTTTCCTTCATGGCGCGGTACAGCACCGGCGCCACTTGCCGTTCCCCCGGCGTGAGGTAGACGTTGCGCGAGGACATCGCGAGGCCGTCGCGCTCGCGCACGGTCCGCGATCCCATCACCTTGACGCCGAGGTCGAGATCGCCGGCCATTTGCGCCACCACCCGCAGCTGCTGGAAATCCTTTTCGCCGAAGATCGCGAAATCCGGCCTGACTTGCGTGAACAATTTGCCGACGACGGTGGCGACGCCGCCGAAGAAGTGCGGCCGGAAACGGTCTTCCAGCCCCGCGACGGCCGGTCCCTCCGGCACGATCCGGGTGGCGAAGCCCTCCGGGTACATGACCTTGACGTCCGGGTTCCAGATCAGGTCGACATCCTCGGCGGCGAGCCGCGCTACATCGGCCTTCCAGGTACGCGGGTACGAACCGAAATCTTCCGTCGGTGCGAATTGCGTGGGGTTCACGAAGATCGAGACGATGACTTTTTTGGCGCGGCGTTTCGCCAGCCGGACCAGCGACACATGTCCGTCATGGAGCGCTCCCATGGTTGGCACCAGCGCGATGGTGGCTTTTCTGGCGCGAAGGCCGTCGAGGGCGCGACGCAATGCAGGGACCGTGCGGACGATCATGGGGCTTCGCGACATCTGGGCTCGATCAGTCGGGGTCGGGGAGGCCGGAGCTTCCGACGAGGCGGCGGGAGGCAGATCATATCAAGGCGGAGGCTTCATCGCCAAGCGCTACGCCTGCCGCATGAGGTCGGACCGCCTAAAAGATATCCACCAAACGTGCGCTCGATCACAGACGCGTTCGATCCCGGCGTGAGATTCATGATTAAGGCAGACAGCCAACGATTTCGGGGTGTTATCGCGCATTTCACTTGACCGCGGTCGCGCGGAATTTGAAGATATCCACAGGGGCTGAAGCATGTTGGTGCAGACTAGTCAGGGGCAATCGGGCTCGGCGCATGTGGTGGTGCTGGGCAACGAGAAGGGCGGATCGGGAAAATCCACCACCGCCCTGCACATCGCTGTCGCCCTGATGAAAGCCGGCCAGCGCGTCGCCACCATCGATCTGGATTGCCGCCAGCAAAGCTTCACCCGCTACATCGGCAACCGCAGCGCATGGGCGCGTCGCACCGGCCTCGATCTCGAGATCCCGGTGCATCGATGCATCAAGCTCGGCGAGACCATGCAGATCGCCGACAATGAGACGTCCGAATTCCAGCAGTTCATGGATGCCGTCAGCGCGGTCGAGCGCTCCTTCGATTTTATCGTGATCGATACTCCGGGGTCGGACAGCTATCTGATGCGCCTCGCGCACTCGATGGCCGACACGCTGGTAACGCCGATCAATGACAGCTTCCTCGACTTCGACGTGCTGGGGACCGTCGACCCCGCCACTTATTCCGTGACCGGCGAGAGCCACTATGCGGAGATGGTGCGGGACACCAGACGCAAGCGCCGCCAGCTCGACGGCGCCACCACCGACTGGATCGTGGTCCGCAACCGGTTGTCGATGCTGGGATCGCGCAACAAGCAACTCGTCGCCGATGGTCTCAAGGAGTTGTCGTTCCGGCTCGGCTTCCGCTCGATCGACGGCTTTGCCGAACGCGTGGTGTATCGCGAGTTCTTTCCGCGCGGGCTGACCGCGCTCGACGACCTCGACGAGGCGACGCTCGGCACCCGGCCGAGTCTCGGCCATGTGACGGCGCGCGAGGAGGTGACGAGCCTGCTGCGGCAGTTGAAGCTGCCGCTGGATGAACGCGGCCGTCGCCGCGCCGCCAACCGGGCCGAATGGTTCACCCAGGTCGACAAGCCGCTCGAAGTCCACGACATCCTCGGCGCCTGAACCGCCTGCGGTGCTTAGTTACCGGTATTCTGGCGCTCGGCACCTTGCACGGCGCCGCCGCGATAGCTCGCCGGGGCGGAACCTATTGCCCCTCGGTCCGTTTTTTTTACTGGACCTTTACCGAAGACCTGAACCTGACGTTGAGTTGTGACGTCCGACAGTGTGGGAACGCGCTGTGGGTTCCCGACTGTGCATCTGCACAAAAAGAGGTTGCAACGCACAACGATCAGGCGGCGAATTCACAACATTTAGTCTTCCTGTCAACTCGCCGTGACATATATCATGGACAGGGGAACGCAGAGTCCCCAACATTGGAACACGGCCCGAAAGGGTGCGCCGAGGACGAACATGAAACGTGGAATTCTCGTTTTGCTTTCGCTTAGCGTTCTGGTTGCGGTCGGTTACTTCACCGCAAGCAAATGGGCTATCCGTCATGAGACGGTGATGTTCATCGATGCTTCGCGCGGCAACCGCCCTGTCCCGGTCCATGTCGCCATCCGGCGCGACAAGGAAATGCAGGCCGATGCCGGCATGATCAAGCTGCCGGTGGCGGTTCTCAACCACGGCAATACCGTCAAGAACACCGAGTATTCATTCCTGGCCAACGTGTTTGCCGCGCGCGGCTATATCGCGCTCAGCCCCCAGCATGATCTGCCGGGCGATCCACCGATGGTGACCAAGCCCGGCGAACTCTATGTCGGCCGCCTGCCGCAGATGCAGCGCGGCGTCGATAATATTCATTTTGCCCTCGGGGAGATGAAGAAGCTCCAGCCCAACGCCGACTACGCCAAGGTGACCATGGTGGGACATTCGCTGGGCGGCGATATCTCGATGCTTTTCGCCAAGGAGCATCCCGACCATATCAAGAAGGTCGTGACGCTCGACAATCTGCGCGTGCCGTTCATTACCGAAGGCAAGTTCAAGATCCTGTCGTTCCGCTCCAAGGATACGCAGTTCAAGCCGGATCCCGGGGTCGTTCCCGATGCCGAGCAGTGCGAGAAATCGGATATCACGGTCGTGAATACCGATATGCAGCACAACGACATGCGCGATACCGGTCCGGACACGGCGAAGGCCTCGATCCAGACCATGCTCGACAAGTTCCTGAACGATACCGATAGCGCGCTCGCGCCGGTCGACAACAAAGCGCCGAAGATCATCGACAAGGGCTCGGTGAAGGGACCGGTCTCGGCGTTGAGTCCGCCCGCGTCGAAATCGCCGCGCCCCGTGGCGAATTGATTGTTGCTGGAATCGAGACGACTTGGTCCGCCGTGACCTTTTGCGAACGGGCAGGCCGCGGGCATTGACCGCTTGCCAGTCGCGACCCACATAGAGCTCGCTGCAATTTGCGAGTGCTGATGTCCGGCGAACCCACCAAACCGAAACCGCCAAGCGAAATATCCGGAGCGCAAAAGGCTGCATCCGGCAAACCGCTGCCGGAAGCGAGGCCGTCCGCTTCGGACGAGATCGCCGCATTCGTCGCCAAAGCCCGCGCGATGTCGCCGCATGCGGCCGGAGCCCGGGGCAGGATGGTGTTCGCGCTCGATGCCACCATGAGCCGGCAGCCGACCTGGGACATGGCCTGCGCGCTGCAGGCCGACATGTTTCGCGAGGCTGCAGCGCTCGGCAGTCTCGACATTCGCCTCGTCTATTATCGCGGCCTCGGTGAATGCCGGGCCTCGGGATGGATTTCCGACAGTGCGCAACTGGCCAAATTGATGGGCAAGATCGACTGCCGCGGCGGCAACACCCAGATCGGCAAGGTGCTGTCGGAAGCGCGGCGGGAGGCGGTGGCTTCGGGGGTGCGCGCGGTGGTGTTCGTCGGCGACGCCATGGAAGAGGCGATCGACGATCTCTGCGTCAAGGCCGGCGAGCTCGGCCTGCTCAAGGTGCCGGTATTCATGTTCCAGGAAGGACACGACGACGTCGCTGAACGCGGGTTTCGCGAGATTGCGCGCCTCACCGGCGGCGCTTGGTGCCGTTTCGATCCGGGGGCCGCTGCCCAGTTGCGCGAGCTGTTGCGCGCGGCGGCGGCCTACGCCGCGGGCGGGCGCGAGGCGCTGCTGCGGCTGTCGAAAACCGGCAGCGGTGCCGCCAAATTGCTCGGCCAGATGAAGTGAGCGCGCTCCTCTGCTCCGAAAGGGGAAGGGCGGGTGACCGCATGCTTTTTGTTCCCGACCCCACTATACTGAAATCATGGCAACCCTGATCGCCGGCGTCGTCGCCGTTATCCTGCTCTACTCGCTGCTGCAGATGTTTCGCGCGGCCAATCCCGTCATTCTGGCCCGCGCCATCAAGATCGGCGGCGGCGTCGTGGCGCTTGCGGTTGCGGCCTTTACCGGCCTCAGGGGGGAGCTTGCGGTGGCCATCCCGCTCGGCATCTTCGGCGCGGGGCTGCTCGGCTGGTCGCCGTTCGGATCGTCGGGCTTCAGCAATATCGGCGGATTGTTCGGCGGCGGCGCCAGGCGCTCCGCGGGACAGACCTCGAAGGTCCGCTCGCAGTTTCTCGACATGACGCTGGATCACGACAGCGGCCAGCTCTCGGGCCAGATCGTGGCCGGGCCCTATGCCGGTCATGATCTCGGCGAATTCGATCTGCCGCAACTGACGGCGATGATATCCGGCTTCGACGCTGAAAGCGTGGCGCTATTTGAAAGCTATCTGGACCGCAGGTTTCCCGCCTGGCGTCAGGACGCGCAGGGAGACGCGGCAAGGGGGCAGGGCCGCGCGCCGTCGGGCGGCAAAATGTCGGACGAGGAGGCCTATCAGATCCTTGGCCTGCAGCCGGGGGCGAGCCACGACGAGATCGGGCGCGCGCACCGCGCGCTCATGAAGAAACTGCATCCCGATCAAGGGGGGTCGACGTACCTCGCCGCCCGCGTGAACCAGGCCAAGGATACTTTGCTTCGCACGCATTTAAGCTAACTCCGGCAACGCCACACAACGCTACAATCCGCGAGTTGCTTCCGTTCTTCTCTGCTTGATGCCCCGTGGCCGCCCGCCGTTGTCCGGCGTGGTCGATCCTTCGTCACACAGTATTAACTGCAAAATCTTGACGAGAAGTTTTCAGGGTGCGGATTTGCGGGGGTGATACGAAAATGCCGGCGCGTGGCGCCGGCATTCCGAACTTAAATTGGCGAGTGAGTCTTTTGGGGATCAGTTCCGAACGGTGATGCAGGAAATGTCGGAGCGCTTCAGGGTCTTGCACACCGCCTCGGCCTGATCGCGGTCGAGGCCGGCGAAGCGGGCCCGGTACAGCTTCCGCTCGCCCTTGGCGACTACCGGCTCGGTGAACGGCTCGGCCTTGGCGAGCAGGCCCTTGGCCTGGCCGCGGGCGGCTTCGATGCGCGCCCGTGCCTCGCTTTCGCTTTCGAGGGCGCCGACCTGAATGATCCAGCCGGTGTGGGCGCTCGCGGGCTTGATGGCGCCGTTCTGCTGAACGGTCTGCGGCGGGGCCCGGGGCGCCGGCTCCGCATAGGCCATCGCCTGCGTGGCGGGGGCGGGCGGGATGTTCGAGGCCGGCAAGACGCCGAGGATTCCGTTACCGGTGCCATGGTTGGCTGGCTGCGGCGGCATTTCTGTTCTGAAGATCTGGTTCTTGGCGGCTTGAGTCTTGGGGAAGTCGGATCTGGCGACGTTGCTTTCAGCCTTGTCGGCTTCAGCTTTGGCCACCACTGCGCCGGATGTCTCCGGCACGTCGCGCGGCGGCGCGATCGCATGGGTGATCGTTGTGGCCGGCTGGTCCGGAGCGGCCGAGGCCAGCTTGATCTGTCCGGCCTTGACCTGAACCGTCTTCACCCGGACCGGCTTCATCGGTTCGGACGAGCCGGGGATGGCGGCGAGCTGCTGGGTTTGAATGACGCCCGATGTCAGCGGCGCCGGCTCGGTCCTGGCGTGCTGCGGCACGGCTGCGGCCCTGGCCTGCGGCGGCACGGCCGCGGTGGCGGCAGCGAGCACGGATGGCTTGGCGATCGAACGCGTTGTCTGCGCGGCTGCGCCCGGCTCCTGTGCGGCGGAGGCGACCTGAATGGCGCCCTGGGCCTGAACCGTCTGCGTCGGCCGCGCGGCAGCTGCGACATCGGCATTGGCTTCCGAAACGCTGCGCTCGGCGATCGCGGCGACAGTGCGATTGGTGGCGCCCTTGGCCAGATTTTCCGCAAGCAGGTTGCGCATGATGGCATCGCGCGAACCGCCGCTGCGGCCTCCGAGCACGACGCCGACCAGGTGGCGGTTGCCGCGGCGCATCGAGGTCACGAGATTGAAGCCGGAGGCGCGGGTGTAGCCGGTCTTGATGCCGTCGACGCCTTCGACGTTGCCGAGCAGGCGGTTGTGATTGCGGATCGCGTGGCCACGATAGACGAAGCTCGAGGTGGCGAAGTAGCGGTAATAGCGCGGGAAGCGTTCCTGGATCGCACGGCCGAGCGTGGCCTGATCGCGCGCGGTGGTCACCTGTTCGCTGTTGGGCAGGCCGTTGGCATTGCGATACACCGTCTTGCTCATGCCGAGCGCGCGCGCCTTGCGCGTCATCAGCTTGGCGAAATCGTCTTCGTCGCCGGAAATGGCTTCCGCAATCACGACGGATGCGTCGTTGGCGGAGCGCGTGACCAGTCCCTTGATGGCGTCTTCGACCTTGATGGTCTGGCCCGGGCGCAGGCCGAGCTTGGTCGGCGCCTGTTCGGAGGCGTGCTCGGAAACTTCCAATTCGGAATCGAGCTTCAGCTTGCCGGATTCGAGGCGCTCGAACAGCAGATAGAGCGTCATGATCTTGGTGAGCGAGGCGGGAAAGCGGATCGCGTCGGGATTGCTGGCGGTCAGCGTCGCGCCGGAATTGGCGTCGACGATGATCGAGGAGAATGCCGGGCTATAGCTCGGTTTCGCCACGTGGCGCACATGGTGGCGGCCTCGGTGGCGGCGGGCGTCGGCGGTGTCGGTCGTGAAAATGACCGCGGTGATGAGTGTGGCCAGGCCGAGTACGCAAACTCGCAAATAACGCGAGGAAGCCAAGGTTGTGCGAAGCATAAACTTCCCCGTCCCAATTTCTGTCTTGATCACCGGTTCGTGAGGCTAAATTATGCCCAACGGTCGGTGAGGTTTCCCTGCTCAAAGTCCTTATCCGGGCAGGCTTTTTCGCCCGGATGGCCCCTCAGGCCGCTGTTCTAGCTAAGACGCTGTTCACAAACAATTTTTGAGGCTGCTGTTCGGAACGCAAACAAGTCCGAGAACCAGGTTAGGCGTGCCGAGTTTCCAAAAGATTAAGCAACCGTTGCGTAGTCCCCCGGTGTTTACGGCAAATTACGGGGATTTGTGCGTCGCACAAATATTCTTGACTTTATTGTGCGATGCACTATGGTGGCGGACGTTAGGGAGCCGGGACCTCCCGGCAGATCTAATACACATCAGTCTGGGAAGGACTCCACGATGGTCAAGGTTGAAGACATCCAGCAGTACGGCAAAGAGCAGCTCGAGACGGTCGTTGCCTCCGCAACCACCATGCAGCACGGAATTCAGGCGATCGCCAGCGCCTATGGCGACTACACCAAGAAGTCGTTCGAAGACACCAAGTCGATGGTCGAGAAGCTGTCCGGCGTGAAGTCGCTGGACAAGGCGATCGAACTGCAGACCGAATTCGCGAAGTCCGCCTATGAGACCTTCGTGGCCGAGTCGCAGAAGATTGCGGGTCTCTATGGCGATCTCGCCAAGCAGACCTTCAAGCCGTTCGAGGGACTGGTCGCCAAGTTCACTCCGGCCGCGCACTAAGCCCCAACGCCGTTTTCAGATATCAAAAAGCCCGGCCGTCATGGCCGGGCTTTTTTTGTGGCGGACTTGCTGTTGGTGGGCTTGCGAAGAATTATCGCGCGACACGCAGCTTCGACAGCGAGTTCCCGATGTTGTTGAAGGCTGCCATGATCTGGGTCGCGGACGTGACGGTGGAGAATTTGTCGGAGCCGCTGGCGCAGTATTGCAGGACGGCGGAGGTCGGATCGTTGTCGGTGTTCACATGCATCGTGTAGATGACGATGCCGGTTGCCTTGATGTTGTCGCACAGGATTCGCTGGCGGGCGTCGATCTGGCCATTGAATTGGGTGTGGCCGTTGCCGTAGGAAGGCCAGCGGTCCTGGGTGTTCAGGCCATCTGACATCACGATCAGCACCTTCTTGTAGGTGTAGTTCGCATCTTCGGCGGGCGCGTTGAGCGGCGCGCTCTGGGTGAGAGATTGCCATCCCCAGGCGATACCGATCGGCTGATTGGTTCCGCCATTGGGCGTAAGCGAGTCAACCTTGGCCTTGAGGGCGGCAAAGTCGGTGCTGAGCGGCATCAACTGTGCCGGGCACGCGTTGTATTGTTCGGCGTAGAACCGGGTGGAGGGCCCTCCGGTCGGCGCGGTGTTCAGCGTGTCGTAGTTCTGGTCGCGGTCGGTGACGCAGCCATTCCAGGTGTTGTGATTCTTCGCCGTGCAATTCTGACCCCAGCCGTTGCAGGTCTTGTTGTCGTTGTCCCAGTCGCTCCAGTTGATCCAGTTCGCATTATAATTGCTGGCGCCGACATTGACGTCCTTGGCGAAGGGAATGATCGAGACGTAGACATCGCCGGGATCCTTGGCCAGCGCGCTGAGCTGGTCGATCAGGCTTTTTGCAGCGGGCTTCAGCGCGTTCATCTTGCCGTCTTGGGCCATCGAGCCGGTGACGTCGAGCGCCAGCGCCACCCGCATCCGCACATTGCCCCAGACCGAGGTCGAACTGGTGTTGAAATCGAGTTTCGGGAAGCCGGCGACCTTCATGAATTCCGTGGTCACGTTGCCGGATCCGTTGACCAGGATGCTCGAGCCCTGGCTTGAACTGGGGGTGTACGTCGCGTTGATCGTCACCGACTTGGCGTCTTTATTGGTGTAGAGGGCGGTGAAATAGGCTGTCGCCTTCGCGTTGATCTCGCCGGCCGTGATCTTTCCGTCGGCCAGATCCTTCGCCAGCATCAACGCCGTCGAATCAAGGGCTGCCTGCATCGACGAGCGCGCGCTGTTGGCGCGGGTATAATCGATCGCCGCACCCATGAAGCCGAGGATGGGCAACAAAGCGATGCCAAACAGCACCGCGATATTGCCCTGATTGGCGCCGGGGAAGCGGCGGGCGGCGCGTCGCAGCTGACTGGCAATGGAGGTAACGGGCATGATTGTCACCGTAATTGGGTTTCCGTGCCCCATTTCGGGTCAGCGCGCTAAACAGCTGGTAAATCGGTCCGGAGAAAACTGGCTCAATAGCCATCTAAATGCGGACCGGCCGCCAGAAGCGCCCGCTATCGTCAATGCCCGCTAAATGACCGGTGGCCCGGCTTTGTCAAACCCGACGGAATTGATTAACCTTGCGGGGATCGCCGGGCTCGGGAATCGGCCCCGCGGCAGGTCGCGTCTGGCTTCGGATCAGTGCGCTTGCGGCGGGTCGAAGCCGGACCCATATTTGGAGCTATCGATCCAGCTGGTGGGGTCGAGCCGCCCGGGAGCGGCGATCCGGAAACGCGTCTGGGAACTCTTTGATTGGCTCCGCAGGGAGCGTGTCGCCTGAGGTGTCCCTGGTCGCGCGGTCCGGTTTCCCGTGGGGATTTCGAACGCCTGTGCCATGCCGCAATTAACTTCAAGATTTGACTGTTCCGCCGTGCCCGCCGTCGCCGCATCTGCTCCCCGAATGGGCAATGATGAGCGCAATGCCGGGGGGACGGGAGGTCCGACCACATCGGTTATCGCCAAGGTCAAGCCGAAGACCAAGCGCCCGAATCTCTATCGCGTGCTGATACTGAATGACGATTACACGCCGATGGAGTTTGTCGTTCACGTCCTGGAGAAGTTCTTCCAGAAGGATGTCGAAGCCGCGACCAAGATCATGCTCCACGTCCATCACCATGGAATCGGGGAGTGCGGGGTGTTCACCTACGAAATCGCCGAGACCAAGGTGACCCAGGTGATGGATTTTGCCCGCAAGCACCAGCATCCCCTGCAATGCGTGATGGAAAAGAAGTGACGCCCCGAGAAATCCGCTGAAAATGGGAACGGGTTTTGCTTTGAGCGGGAGGACCGGCGCTTTGTCGTTTGCCGGGCCGGCCTGGTCACCGAACTGGGCGGTTGAGTCGCGTGACTTTGGAGTGAATCCACTCTGGCGGAACCGACCTTTCGCCACGATCTGGCGTAACTATATGACAAAGGTTGTTGTTGCCTGACCGGGCAACGGCGATCATGATGGCGGGGGCCACAGAGGACGCGAATGCCAACTTTTTCCCAGAGCCTTGAACAATCCCTGCATCGTGCGCTGGCGATTGCAAACGAGCGTCATCATCAATATGCGACGCTGGAACACCTGCTGCTGTCGCTGATCGATGATTCCGACGCGGCCGCCGTGATGCGTGCCTGCAGCGTCGATCTCGACAAGCTGCGCACCAGCCTGGTCAATTATCTCGAGACCGAATTCGAAAATCTGGTTACCGATGGCGCCGACGACGCCAAGCCGACCGCGGGCTTCCAGCGCGTGATCCAGCGCGCGGTGATCCACGTGCAGTCGTCCGGCCGCGAGGAAGTGACCGGCGCCAACGTGCTGATCGCGATCTTCGCGGAGCGCGAGAGCCATGCCGCCTATTTCCTGCAGGAGCAGGACATGACCCGCTACGACGCGGTCAACTACATCAGCCACGGCATCGCCAAGCGGCCCGGGGTCTCGGAAGCGCGGCCGGTGCGCGGCGTCGATGAGGAGACCGAGACCAAGGGCAACGAGGATTCCAAGAAGAAGGGCGAGGCGCTCGATACCTACTGCGTCAACCTCAACAAGAAGGCGCGTGACGGCAAGATCGACCCGGTGATCGGCCGCAATGCCGAGATCAACCGCGCCATCCAGGTGCTGTGCCGGCGCCAGAAGAACAATCCGCTGTTCGTGGGCGAAGCCGGCGTCGGCAAGACCGCGATCGCCGAAGGATTGGCAAAACGCATCGTCGACAGCGAAGTGCCGGAAGTACTGGCGGCGGCCACGGTGTTCTCGCTCGACATGGGCACGCTGCTCGCGGGCACCCGTTATCGCGGCGACTTCGAGGAGCGCCTGAAGCAGGTACTGAAGGAACTGGAGGCCCATCCCAACGCCATCCTGTTCATCGATGAAATCCACACCGTGATCGGCGCCGGCGCTACGTCCGGCGGCGCGATGGATGCCTCCAATCTCTTAAAGCCCGCGCTGGCATCGGGCACCATCCGCTGCATGGGCTCGACCACCTACAAGGAATACCGCCAGCACTTCGAGAAAGATCGCGCGCTGGTGCGCCGGTTCCAGAAGATCGACGTCAACGAGCCGACGGTGGAAGACGCCATCGCGATCCTGAAGGGCCTGAAGCCCTATTTCGAGGATTATCACCGGCTGAAATACACCAACGAGGCGATCGAGGCCGCGGTGCAGCTGTCGTCGCGCTACATCCACGACCGCAAGCTGCCGGACAAGGCGATCGACGTGATCGACGAGTCGGGCGCGGCGCAGATGCTGGTCGCCGAGAACAAGCGCAAGAAGACCATCGGCATCAAGGAAATCGAGACCACGATCGCGACCATGGCGCGGATTCCGCCCAAGAGCGTGTCGAAGGACGACGCCGAGGTGCTCAAGCACCTGGAGCAGACCTTGAAGCGCGTGGTGTTCGGCCAGGACAAGGCGATCGAGGCGCTTTCCGCATCGATCAAGCTGTCGCGCGCCGGCTTGCGCGAGCCGGAAAAGCCGATCGGCTCCTATCTGTTCTCGGGTCCGACCGGCGTTGGCAAGACCGAAGTGGCAAAACAGCTCGCGGCCTCGCTCGGCGTCGAGCTGATCCGCTTCGACATGTCGGAATATATGGAGCGGCACACGGTCTCGCGCCTGATCGGCGCGCCTCCGGGCTATGTCGGCTTCGACCAGGGCGGCCTTTTGACCGACGGCGTCGACCAGCACCCGCACTGCGTGGTGCTGCTCGACGAAATCGAGAAGGCGCATCCTGATCTCTACAACGTGCTGCTGCAGATCATGGATCACGGCCGGCTCACCGACCACAACGGCAAGCAGGTCAATTTCCGCAACGTGATCCTGATCATGACCACCAATGCCGGCGCCGCCGATCTGGCGCGTCAGGCGTTCGGCTTCACGCGCAACAAGCGGGAAGGCGACGATCACGAGGCGATCAATCGCCAGTTCGCGCCCGAATTCCGCAACCGGCTCGACGCCATCGTCTCGTTCGCGCATCTCAATCCCGATGTGATCGGCATGGTGGTGGAGAAGTTCGTGCTGCAGCTCGAGGCGCAGCTTGCCGACCGTGACGTCACCATCGAATTGTCGGAGCCGGCCAAGGCGTGGCTGATCAAGCATGGTTACGACGAGCAGATGGGTGCGCGGCCGATGGCGCGCGTGATCCAGGAACACATCAAGAAGCCGCTGGCGGACGAGGTGCTGTTCGGCAAGCTCAAGGGCGGCGGCCATGTTCGCGTCGTGCTGGTCGCGGACGAAGCCGGCGCGGAGGCGGGCGGCGAGAAAATCGGATTCGAATATGTCGAGGGACCGGTGACGCCGAAGCCGGAAAAACTGCCCGGCGCGCGCAAGCGCAAGCCGAAACCCAGCGGCCCCGGCGGCGGGTCGAGCGGCCCGGCCTCGCGAGGGCCGCTCGTCAAGGTGTAAGCTGCCAGGACCAGAATCAGAAAGCCGGCGTGTCGCGAGACCGCCGGCTTTTTTGATGGATAAAGTGCGTGGCGCGCGGACGGATCAGCCTTCGCCGATCAACTCCTTGATGCGGCGCTGCAGCTGGCGCTTTTTCTTTTCGCTCTTGCGCAGCCGCTCCTCCAGATCGGAGACCGGCAGTTCGACAGGAGCTTCTGCGCGGAAGGCGACGCCGACAAAATTATCGCGCCACCAGATCACTTTGGCCAGGAAGGATTGGCCCTTTCGGGCGATCTTCAGCGACATCTGTTCCCTTGGCAGCTTGATGACGTTGCTGAACTCCAGGCTGGCGCCGTTTTCGGAGATATTGCGTACCACGCAGTCACGCGTCGCACCGTCGCTCTCGGCGACGCCGCCGTAAATCACCTTGTCGCGTGCGTTCTGGCGTCGGTCCAGCATGGAAAAGTCTCCCCTTAAAGAAAGGGACCATACCCGGCTTCGCATCCGGCGAAAGACCACGGCCGGCAAAATGCGCCGTTAACGTAAATTGAAGATGCCCGGAGAAGCCGCGATTTCAGGGCTTTCTCCAGCCAAACGAGGTTACTTCGATCGACCGCAAGCCCTCAGGCCGCGCTCTCGCGCAATCCGCGGGCGATTTCCTTCTGGGCGTCGAATTCGCGCCGCAGCCGCGCCAGCTCGTCGGCGCTGAGGGCGCCGGCGTTGCTGTAGTCGCGCTTCCACGCCGCGTCCGCGCTCCAGCGCAGCGGCGATTGCACCGTGGTCTGCGGACCCGGGGCGGTTTCCAGCACCCGCAGGGCCAGCTCCAGGGTAAAGGCCTGCGACGCGGGATCGTGCGGCTTGCCCGCTGAATTGCCGAGCGGAAAATCCGAGAACAGGAACCGTGGCACCGCGGCGTGTTCGACGATGTCCTTGGCGCAGCCCATCACGACGGTGGAAATGCCGTTGGCCTCGAGATGCCGGGCCACCAGGCTGATGGTCTGGTGGCAGACCGGGCAGTTTGGAACCAGCACGGCGGCGTCGACGTTGTCGGCCTTGCAGCGCGCCAGGATTTCGGGGGCGTCGGTTTCGATGGTGACGCGATGGCTGCGGTTGGTCGGCGCGCCGAAGAAGCGGGGCGCCAGTTCGCCGATCCGCCGCGTGCTCGCCAGCCGCCTCAGCTGCGGAAGCGGAAACCAGGTGCCGCTGTCGTCGGCACTGGTGTGCACGCGGTCATAGGCGATGTGCGAGATCCGCAGATCGTGATCTCGGGAGGTATCGCCGTCATAGACCGTATAGAATTTGGCGCCGCCATTGTATTTGGCACCCGGGCCCTGATCGCCCTTGGCAGGGTCGAACGGGGCTGCGGTGGTGATCAGCGCGACGCGGGATTGCGCCAGCGGCTTTTTCAGCGGCTGGAACGGCGCATCGACAAAATGCGCCCAGCGATAGGGCGTGGTGTAGCCGATGGCCGCATAATACTCGCGGGTCCGCGCCATGTATTGAATTGGCGTGTCGTCGTCGGGCGCGAAGCCGAGCTGGTCGTCCGAAGTTGCCGTCATGCCTTGCGCTCCCACATCCGCGCCATCATTCTTCCGAATAGCTTGACTTGGATAGCTAGACGGTCGGTTCCCCGTGTCAAGCACGGCTAGCGGATAGCAGAGCTCCCATGCGAACGGTCATTGGTCTGCGAGCAGCACTTTGCGTTGTCGTCGTGACACTCTCGCAGCCCGCGGCGCGGGCGATGGCCGAGGATGCCACGCCCGCGGCGGCCGGCGGCGAACTCGCAAAGCCCGGCGTCGAAGAATCCGCCACCGGCAATGAAAGCAAGGACAGGGCGGAGAAGCCCGCGGACAATGCACGGGAGACCGACACCCGCGAGGCGATGTGCCTGATGATCGAATCCGCGGCGAAGGCCAACGACCTGCCGCTGGAGTTTTACGCCCGCGTGATTTGGCAGGAGAGCCGCTTTCAATCCGATGCGGTGGGACCGGTGACGCGCAGCGGCCAGCGTGCGCAGGGCATCGCGCAATTCATGCCGGGAACCGCCAGCGAGCGCCGGCTGCTCGATCCCTTCGATCCGGTACAGGCATTGCCGAAATCCGCGGAATTCCTGCGCGAGTTGCGCGGCCAGTTCGGCAATCTCGGGCTTGCGGCGGCGGCCTACAATGCCGGGCCGCGGCGGGTACGGGAATGGCTTGATGGCTCCGGCTATATGCCGCAGGAGACTCGCAATTACGTGTCAGCGATCACGGGTGCTACGGTCGATGAATGGGCGAGGCCTGGCACGAAAGACAAGCTGCCCGACCGCGCACCGAGTTCGTCCTGCCGCGAATTGATGGCCCTGCTCAGGCGCGCCCCTAATCCCTTCGTCACCGAACTGGAGCAGCATGTGAAACTGGGCGCCGACAAGCTCTGGGGCGTGCAGCTCGCCGCCGGCTTCAATCGCGACCGGGCGCTGGCGATGTATTCACGTGCGATGAAGCGCCTGAGCGCCGTGATCGGCGATCAGGATCCGAGCCTCTCGGGCAGGATCTGGCGCAGCCGCGGCACGCGAACGTTCTACCAGGTACGGATCGGCGCCGACACGCGCCCCGCCGCCGACGAACTCTGCACCCGCATCCGCCGCGCCGGCGGGGCTTGCCTGGTGCTGCGTAATATGAATGTGAGGCGCTGAACGTGTTGACTCGCTTCGCGTCGAAGCGATCCACTGGATGCTATCCGGCCTATGGATTGCTTCGCTCCGCTCGCAATGACGGTCTGCTCTGCCTGCCGCTCGCTTGACGCTGGTCCGTTTCGCCATCGTTATGCCCCGACACGACTCACATGGTCAGGTTGCCCTTGGCCCTTCCTCCGCTCGACACGACCCGTTGGCACAGTCCCTTGCGCGCCTTTGCATGGGGCATGCGCTCGGTCGCCTCGACGGTGCTGACGCTGGTGCTGTTTGCGACCTATCTCGGCATCGGCGCGCTGGCGCATGACACCCATTTCAGCCTCGGATGGGTGCTGGCGAGCACGGCTTTGGTCTGGGCGGGGCCGGCGCAGATCATCCTGATTTCGACGCTGGGATCGGGCGCGACGGTGGTGCAGGCGGCGATTGCCGTCACCGTCAGCGCTATCAGGCTGTTTCCGATGGTGGTCTCCGTATTGCCGATGATGCGGACGCCTCAGACCAAACGGCGCCATCTGGTGCTGGTCACCCATTTCATCGCGGTCACCCTGTGGGTCGAATGCGTCCGCCTGCTGCCGCATGTGCCGCGCGAGCGGCGGATCGCGTTCACGCATGGGCTCGGCACCGGGCTCTGCCTGGTCTGCCTCTTCGCGACCACGCTGGGCTATGGTCTGGCCGCCAACCTGCCGCCGCTGCTGGGCGCTGCCATCCTGCTGTTGACGCCGCTGGCATTTTTGCTATCGACCGCGCGCAACTGCCGGCAGCTCTCCGACGTCCTGGCGCTGGTGCTGGGGCTTGCTTTGTTTCCGCTGGTATCCCTGCTGCACACCGGCGTCGATATCCTGATCAGCGGCATCTCGGCCGGCACGATTGCCTACGGCGTTCACTGGTGGCGGGAACGCAAATGAGCGATTTTATCGGCGACTGGCAGGCGTTGCTGGTGCTCGTGGTGGCGGGCTTCCTGCCCAATGAAGTCTGGCGCATGCTCGGCCTCTGGTTCGGCGGCGGCGTCGACGAGGGCTCCGAGCTGCTGGTGTGGGTGAGGGCGGTCGCAACCGCGATTCTCGCCGGCGTCATCGCGCAAATCCTGGTGCTGCCGCCGGGCGCGTTGGCCAGCGTGCCGGACTGGTTGCGCTATGGTGCGGTGGCGGCGGGATTCGCGGTCTTTTTGCTGACGCGGCGGTCGATTTTTGCCGGCGTGGTCGGCGGCGAGGCCGTCATGCTGGCTGGCAAATGGTGGCTGGGCTGATACTGTCGGCCAACTCAAACGCATCACGGGGAATCGGGAATGAATTCGCGCGCAAGGTCGGCTCTGGCTGGCTGTCTTTTGACTGTTGCAGCCTTTGCCGCGACGCCGGCCGCCATCGCGGCGGAATATCCGACGCGCCCGATCAAGCTGGTCGTGCCCTATGCGGCGGGCGGCCCCACCGATGTTCTCGGCCGGCTGGTCGGCGAGTTTCTCAGCCGCGACCTGAAGCAGCCTGTCGTCGTCGAGAACAAGGCCGGCGCGCAAGGCGCGATCGGCGCCGAGATCGTGGCCCGATCCGAGCCCGACGGCTACACGCTGTTCGTCACGGCGGCGTCCATCATCGTGCTCAACCCGATGCTCTACAAGAAGCTGCCCTACGATCCGGTGAAGGACCTTCGGGTGCTGTCGCTGATGACCGATTTGCCCGTGGTGATGGAAGTCCACCCCTCGGTGCCGGCCAAGACGGTGGCGGAGTTCGTCGCCTACGCCAAGGCGAATCCCGGCAAGGTCAATTTCGGATCGGCCGGCACCGGCGGCACCATCCATCTGGCCGGCGAAATGTTCAAGCAGATCGCGGGCGTCGACATGGTTCACGTGCCCTATCGGGGGGCGGGTCCGGCGCTGACCGATCTGATATCCGGTAACATCCAGGTGATGTTCGATACGTTGAGCACGGCGCTGCCGCCGGTGAAATCGGGCTTGCTGCGTCCGCTGGGCGTCAGTTCGGAGAAGCGAAGCCCGGATCTGCCTGACGTGCCGACCATCGCCGAGAGCGGCTATCCCGATTACCGCGTCAGCGTCTGGTTTGGCGTCGCAGCACCCGCCAAGCTGCCGGACGATATCGCGCAGAAGGTCAGCGCCAGCCTCGACCGGGCCCTGAACGACGACGCCTTCCGGGCCTCGCTGGAGAAGATCGGCTTCCCGGCGCTTCGTCCGCGCAGTGCCGCCGCGATCAACGAGTTCATCGATGCCGACAGGGCGCGGTGGTCAGCCGTGATCAAGAAGCTGAACATCTCACTGGACTGACGACATGACTGCCAAAACCAAAGTCCGCGAGGGCGAACTCGCCGTCGATCTGCCGAAAGCAGGCAACGCTTCGCTCTACTTCATCGGCCGCATCCGCACGCCATGGACCTCGCGCGAAATGACGCCGCGGCAGGGCCGCCACGACGGCCCGGTCTGCCGGCTCGAGATTTTCGAGCCATGGCTGCCGGCGCTGAAGGGCGTCGACTTCTACAGCAATCTCGAGGTGATCTACTGGCTGCACCAGTCGCGGCGCGATCTGGTGCTGCAGAGCCCGAAGGACAACGGCAACACCCGCGGCGCGTTCTCGCTGCGCTCGCCGGTGCGGCCGAACCCGATCGGCACCTCGATCGTCAAACTGGTCGGCATCGAGGGCAATGTCGTGCTGGTGCGCGGCCTCGACTGCCTCGACGAGACGCCGCTGCTGGACATCAAGCCCGACCGCTGCGAATTCACCCCCCTGGCGCAGCCGCATCCCGGGGATTTCGAGACGGAGTGAGGCGAGGCGCTGTTTGGTTATCTCCGACCTCATCCTGAGGAGCCGCGCGCACTTTCGCGCGGCGTCTCGAAGGATGGCGTCAGGCCGTGTGCCCGATGGTTCGAGACGCATGTCGGCAGCGCCAGGGCGCTGCCGAGATGCTCCTCACCATGAGGGAGCGGACTTATCGCTTCCACGCCATTGCATCAACCGCCCTTAAGCGCCGCGATCAGCTTGGTCGCATTGTCCTCCAGCACCTTGACGTCTTCCTTGCGGCTGGCCGGCGGCAAGAGCGCGATGCCGTCGTGGCGCGGCATCACATGCATGTGCAGGTGAAACACCACCTGTCCGCCGGCGGCCTCGTTGAATTGCTGCACGGTGATGCCGTCGGCCTTGAAGGCGGTCATCGCCGCGGCTGCGATCCTGTGGGCGCCGCGCGCGACGTGGGCGTAATCATCGGGCGTGATGTCGAGGATGTTGCGGGCAGGGGCCTTCGGAATCACCAGGGTGTGGCCCGGCGCGCGCGGCATGATGTCGAGAAACGCCAGCACATGGTCGTCCTCATACACTTTGTGGCAGGGAAACTCGCCGCGCAGGATTTTGGCGAAGATGTTGTTGGTGTCATAGGCGGGCATGGCAGTCTCCTCGAAATTCGGTTGTACTCTCGCTTCTGGGGGCTGGAACCGTCAAGACGGCTCGTCGGCCACTTTGCGAAACGGTCCGGCGTCGGTGAGTTCGCGCGCGGCCTCGGCGACGTAGGCGCGCTCGCGCTTCAGGTACTCGTCGATGGCGCGGGCGAGGCCGGGGTCGGCGATGTAATGCGCGGAGTAAGTGGTCTGCGGCAGATATCCGCGCGCGATCTTGTGTTCGCCCTGCGCGCCGGCCTCGACGGTTTTCAGGCCGCGCGCAATGGCAAAATCGATCGCCTGATAGTAGCAGACCTCGAAATGCAGGAACGGGTGATGTTCGATCGCGCCCCAGTGGCGGCCGAACAGGGTGTCGGAGCCGATGAAATTGATGGCGCCGGCGATCCAGCGGCCATGGCGCTTGACCATCACCAGCAGCACGTCATCGGCCATGGTTTCGCCGATCAGCGAATAGAACTCCCGCGTGAGGTAGGGGCGGCCCCATTTGCGGGAGCCGGTCTCCATGTAGAAGTCGAAGAAGGCGTCCCAGGCGTCTTCGGTGATGTCCCGGCCGGTCAGCGCGTGGACCGTGATCCCCTCGACGGAAAGCGCCTCGCGCCGTTCGCGCTTGATCGCCTTGCGATGGCGCGAATTGAGGGTGGCGAGGAAATCGTCGAACGAAGCGTACCCCTGATTGTGCCAGTGGAACTGCTGGTCGGTGCGCTGCAGGAAGCCGTATTCGGCGAGGAACTTCCATTCGGATTCGCGGGCAAAGGTGACGTGCACCGATGACGCCCTGGTCGCCTCGCACAGCGCGATCAGGCCGCTCGCCAGCGTGGTGCCGATACGTTCGCGATCGACGCCGTCGCGGATCAGCAGGCGCTGTCCGGCGGCCGGAGTAAAGGGCACCGAGGCCTGCAGTTTCGGATAGTAGCGGCCACCGGCGCGCTCATAGGCATCGGCCCAGCCGCGGTCGAACACGTATTCGCCCTGCGAGTGCGATTTCAGATAGCACGGCACGATGCCGACGATGGCGCCGCCGAGTTTGGCGACGAGGTGGCGCGGACCCCAGCCGGTTCGCGCGCAGGCCGAGCCGGAGGCTTCCAGCGCCGAGAAAAATGCGTGTGAAACGAACGGGTTATAGGGGCGTCTTGATGCGGCGCTCGACTCGGCTGCGGGCTCACGTGAGGCCAGAGTGTCGAGCCTGTCGAGGCTATCCGGGCCGCAAGCCGGATTGGCGCAGGCATCCCAATCGGCAGCCGGAATCTGGCTGACGGAGGGCAGCGATTCCAAGGTGATTTCGGATGACGCCATCAGCAAAAAGACCAGTCACGCGTTGCGATCAGCCATCGCATGTGGTGACCAACGCCGTCAAAGATCGGGCATTGCGCCCGCGACTTCAAGAGTGCGCGGCGCGCATCAGCCCCCCGGTACGAAACCTTCGAAAATCATCTGGTCGGCATAGCGCGCCGCGCGCTCGCGCTGCTCCGGAGTACGCACGGTCCAGGTCAGGAGCGGCAGGCCGAACACATGGCGGGCGATCCAGGGGGCCGGGGCCGGCAACTGGTTGACCCAGAACGCTACAAAATGCGGCCTTGTGCGGAAGGCGTGGCGCAGATGCAGCATGCCGCGGCGCTGTTCCGGCGTCAGCTTGTACCAGTAGGCGTCATCATAGTTGGCCTGGGCAATGATGCCGCGCGGACGATCCGGGATGGTTTGGCGCAACGCCAGCACCTGGTCGGGGTCGAACGACATCACCGCCGCCGGCCCCGAATAGCCCGACAGCACCTCGGCCATCCGCGCCACCAGCCTGCGGTCGCCGTCGAAATGGCTCTTCACCTCGATCACCAGCGGCACGCGGCCGGCAACCAGCGCGCAGAGATCGCCGAGCGACATCATCCGCTCGGAGGTGTCCCGGAAATTGACTGCTTTGAGTTCGGCCGCGGTCTTGCCGAGCAGGGTGCCCGAGCCTTCGGTGAGGCGGCCGAGCGCGTCGTCATGGTGCACCATCGCCTCGCCATCGGCGGTGAGTTGCAGATCGACCTCGATGGCGAAATTGCCCGCGATCGCGGCGGTAACCGCCGCGGGCATATTTTCGATAATGCCGCGCGCAAAATCGTGCAGCCCGCGATGGGCCACGGGCCGCGCGGTCAGCCAGTCAGGCGCGCGCACCTTGGCGTCTCCCTTACGAGACCTCGAACACGCCTTCGACCTCGACCGCCGCGTCCGAGGGCAGCGAGGAGACGCCGACGGTGGTGCGGGCATGGCGGCCCTTGTCGCCGAAGGCCGCGACCATCAGGTCGGAAGCGCCGTTCAGCACTTTTGGGCCATCGAGAAAATCCGGCGCCGAATTGACGAAACCGCCGAGCCGGACCACGCGGACCACCTTGTCGAGATCGCCGAGCGCGGCCTTGATCTGCGCCAGCAGGTTGATCGCGCACCCCTTGGCCGCGGCGTTGCCCTGCTCGACGGTGACGCCGGCGCCGAGCTTGCCCTTGGCGATCAGCTTGCCGTCAGGATTGACGCAAACCTGCCCCGACACGAACAGCAGGTTGCCGGTGCGGACGAAGCCGACGTAATTCGCCACCGGGGTCGGGGCCTCATGCAACACCACGCCCAGCGCCGCAAGTTTGTGCTCGACCGTACCCGCCATGTTTCGTCCCCGTTTGCATTGACGTTCAAGTTGTTCTGCACCCGGTCTCGACGCGGCCGGGCCGCTTTGTTTCGCGCATCGTGCCATCACATGCAAGCGAGCCGCCGATTGGCCGGGAACCGGCCGAAAACGCCGGCAATCCCGCCGGCAATTGGTGCTTTTTTGCGAAGCGGCCCTAGTTGCGGCGCAATAGGGCGGTCAGTAATGTGATGATTCACGACGCAAGGAAGACAATGCATGGCTCGCTGGTTCCGGATTTTGCCGCATGACGTCAGCCCGGTTTTGCTGACGGCTGCCGCCGTCGTGGTCGTCGGTTTTGCCGGCGGCAGGGCGGAGGCCGCGGCCAGCGGCCCGTTTCTGGCGCATCAGGCGCTGTATGAACTGAAGCTGCTGAAGTCGCGCGGCTCGAATTCGATCAACAGCGCGCGTGGCCGCATCCTCTACAATTTTTCCGGC
This sequence comes from Bradyrhizobium sp., assembly GCF_030654605.1. Lineage (GTDB taxonomy): Bacteria > Pseudomonadota > Alphaproteobacteria > Rhizobiales > Xanthobacteraceae > Bradyrhizobium. The sequence goes on along the minus strand of NZ_JAURXB010000282.1, from coordinate 22,458 downwards.
AGCGCCTGCGAGGGCTACACCTCGGAATTCCGCCAGGTCTCGGAGCTGGACAGCGGCGAGGGCAAGCGGACGCTGAGCGACCTGCGCTCGACCTCCTGGGAGGACGGCGACGGCAAGAGCTATCGTTTCAAGATCGCGACCCGGATGAACGACGCCGATTCCAGCCCCGTCGACGGCATGGCGGAACGCAGCGGCAACCAGATCACGGTCAAACTGAAACAGCCCGAAGCCAAGACCTTCACGCTGGATGGCACCACGGTATTTCCGACCGAGCAGATCCAGCGCATCATCACCGCCGCGCGCGAGGGCAAATCGGTGCTGGAGCTGATGGTCTATGACGGATCCGACAATGGCGAAAAAGTCTACAATACCTTATCGGTGATCGGCCAGCCGATCCCGGGCGACCGCAGCATCGAAACGCCCGATCCGTCCACCGCCAACGACGTCATGAAATCGCTGAAGCGCTGGCCGGTCACGGTGAGCTATTACGACCGCGACGCCAAGGCCAAGGACGGCGAGCAGACCCCGGTCTATGCAATGTCGTTCGAATTGTTCGAGAACGGCGTCTCGCGGGCGCTGGTGCTGGACTACAACGATTTCGTCATCTCCGGCGCGCTCGGAAAATTCGACGTCAAGGATTCCAAGCCGTGCAAGTGACGGTTGAGGTGTTGCGCACCATTCCGCAACGTCGTCCCTGCCTAGTGCGCAATTGCGCACGGGGCGCAGGGACCCATAGCCACCGGCACCCATTGTTACAGAAGATATCTAACACCGGATTCTCACCGTAAAGCCGCAGCGTGTGGGTCCCTGCGTTCGCAGGGACGACGGATGAGAGATTCCGCTTCAATTCAGCAAACATGCCTTCGCGATCTCGCGGCGCCTTTCGCCCAGCTGTGCCTCATCCTCGCTACCGCATGGCGAAGAACTCCTGATGGAAACGGTCCTTGACGGGAAAGCCGTGCGCGGCGAAATCTCGTTTCAGCGCTTCGCCGAACCCCGCCGGGCCGCAAAACCAGATGCTCGCCTCGCGCCATTGCGTTACCGCCTCGCGCACGCGTTCGCCGGTCAGGCGTCCGTCACGGGCATCGACCAGCACATGCAGACGTACATTGGCGGATCTGGCATCAGCCGTCAGTTTGCCGAATGCCTCCTCGTCAACGTCGGCGGTGGGATGGAACAGATCGACCGTTCGGGCTTCAGGCCGATCGCGCGCCCGCTTCTGCATGGCCAGGTGTTTCATGCGCGCGACAAAAGGCGTGATGCCGATGCCGCCGCCAATCCAGATCTGGTGCGGGCAGGCGTCATCGAAAGTGAAGCAGCCATACGGCCCCTCGATCGTCACCTGCTGGCCGACCCGGAGCTTCTCGCGCAGGCGGCTCGTGTGATCACCCAGTTCCTTGGTGATGAAGGTGATCCTGGGGCTTTCGGCATGCCAGCCCGAAGCAATGGTGTAGGGATGAGCTCCTTCCGACGCGTCAGACGTGGCGAAGGCGAACTGGCCCGGCTTGTGGCCTGGCCAGCCGTGCGGCACCTCGATTTCGCTCTCGAGTGCCCTGACGCCGGGATAGTATTGCAAGGACGTGATCGCGCCTTTGACCTGACGCCCGGCTCCCACCCGGCGCAGAAGGACAACGCCAGCCGCCCATGTGCCGCCGGCAAGCAGCAGCGCCATCACGCCTCCGACGGGCGACGTCCAGTAGCTGAACTTGAGCAGCACGACGGCGTGAAAGACCAGCACCAGGTAAGCGACGGCGAGAAGGCGATGCGTCTTGTAGAAGAGCCGGTAGGGGAAATACTGAATGAGCGCCAGCGCGATCAGGACCACGGTGGCATAGAAAGCCCATTCGCCCAGGCCTTCAGCCGGTTCGCGCAGGTTCGCAAGGAACGCCTCGACTGGATTTTCGATAGCGGGCCTGGGTCCGCGCACCGGCCGCTCCAGCACGCCCCAGCCGACCGCCCATTTCGGTCCCTTGGACCAGAGCCAATGGATGATGGCAATGACCAGAGCCGCGATGCCGAGCCATTTGTGCAGGCGATACATCTTGTCCAGACCGCCGAGCCACCGCTCTGGCCAACGTGGCCGCAGCGCCAGCATCATCGCCACGCTCATGCAGCCGATCGCAACGATGCCGCTCAGCTGTACCATCGCTCCGCGAAGAGCAAAGAACGTGGCGGACTGAAATACGGTGGGTTCCGCAACCAACCATAGCAAGACCAGAACGGCGAGCGCGGTCCAAAATGCCCGTTTGAAGTTCTGCATGCCAGCCTTCCTTCCGGACGATTTCGGCGCGGTTATTGGATGAAGCAGACATAGTTGGAATCGATCGGCGTCGCATTGAGCTGGGTCAACCCAATCCGTCTTGCGGGCTGCAGAACCCGGTCGTTTCGACTGGCCGCCATCTGCAAGAATTTCGTAGCCTGGATGGAGCCAGCGGGTCGCTCGTATGCGCGCCCGTTGGCGCAGTCCGGGCGACGGTTACCTCTATTGCACCATCACCTTCGCGGTGCCGCCCATCCCGATGGCATTGGCAGCGGCGTGCGACAGGTCGATGCATCGGCCTCGGACGAAGGGACCGCGATCCGTGATGCGAACAGACACGCTTCGGCCGTTTGCCTGGTTGGTGACGGTAACGTGGGAGCCAAAACCCTTCGTCTTGTGCGCGGCGGTCAGGGCGTGAGTGTTGAACCGCTCTCCTGACGCCGTGCGCTTGCCGTGATAACCATCACCGACGCCATACTGAGAGGCGGTGCATGTTTCGGCATGAACGATCGATGACGCGCAGCAAAGCGCTGCGGCAATAAGGGTAGTTCTCAGCATTAAGTTTCCTTGATTTTCGTCGACGCCAAAAGCGTCAATTGGCGTCTTGCTCGATGAGCAAGGCCATGGCGCGCGCAACAGACATTGATGTCGGGTTTGCGATCTGGACGGACGACATCGGTGTCAGTCACGTCGGATGCGGCGGTAGTGACCGGCGATGGTGGCCATACATGGGCGACAATGCCGCGACGATCGGGCGAGCGCGATTGGAACCGCGCCAACGAAACTTGACAATGCAGATCTGACAGAGCAGGGCGCGGACAATAATCCCGTCAGAATGCAAGGAAATAGACGACGCAGATTGTAGGGTGGGCAAAGGCGCGCTCTTCGCGCCGTGCCCACCATTTGTTCGCGAAGAAGACGGTGGGCACGCTTTCGCCCTCGCTCTGCGAGCGACGGCGACAGCTTTGCCCACCCTACGATTCCTCTTCTTCCTTTTCTGGCCCGTTATACGCAATGCCCCGGATCACGGCGGCATCGCCGAACTTCTTGCGCAGGCCGTCGATGGCGCGTTCGGCGTGGGCGGAGCGGCGGTCCAGCATGTCGGTGTCGTCGGCCAGCGATCCCGGGCGCAGCGCGCTGACGCCGGCGCCCATCAGGCGGAACGCGGTGCCGTCGATTTCCTTCGCCAGCATTTCGCGGGTGACGGCAAAGATCTTCGCCGCGAGCTGGGTCGGCGCATGGATCGATTGCGAGCGGGTGCGTTGCCTGAAATCGGCGGTCTTCAGTTTCAAGGTAATCGTCAAACCCGCGAGGTCGCTGCTTTTCAGCCGCGACGAAACCTTCTCGCAGAGCCGCCACAGCGTCTTCTCCAGCGTGGCAAAGTCGCGGATGTCGGCTTCAAACGTGGTCTCGTTGGAAATGGTCTTGGCGCCGCGTTCGGGCTCCACGCTGCGGTCGTCGATGCCGCGCGCCAGCCGCCACAGCCGGCGGCCTTCGGCCGCGAACTGCTTCATCAGATCGATCTCGTCGGCGCGCTGCAGATCGGCGATGGTGCGAAAGCCGCGCTGCAGCAGCCTTTCCTGGGTCGCCGGTCCAACGCCGTAAATGAAACCGACCGGCTTGTCCGCCATCATGGCGCGCGCCTGTTCCTGATCGAGCGTGGCAAAGCCGCGCGGCTTGTCCAGGTCGGAGGCGATCTTGGCGAGAAACTTGTTGCAGGACAGGCCGACCGAAACGGTGATGCCGATCTCGCGTTCGATCTCGCGGGCAAACCGCGCCAGCACTTTTGCGGGGATCATGCCGTGAACGCGCTGGGTGCCGGCGAGATCGAGAAACGCCTCGTCGATCGACAGCGGCTCGACCAGCGGGGTCAGCGCCTGCATGGCATGGCGCACCTCGCGGCCGACCCGGACATACTTCGCCATGTCGGGGCGGATCACCGCGGCATGCGGACACAGCTCCAGCGCCTTGAACATCGGCATCGCCGAGCGCACGCCGAAGGTGCGGGCGATGTAGCAGGCCGCCGAGACCACGCCGCGCTTGCCGCCGCCGATGATGACCGGCCGGTCGGCGATGTCAGGATTGTCCCGCTTTTCGACGGTGGCGTAGAACGCGTCGCAATCGATGTGGGCCAGCGTCAGGGCTGGTAGTGTGTGGTGCCGGACCAGGCGAGGGGAGCCGCAGGCGCCGCATCGCCTGGCCTTGAAGTCGAGATCGCCGAGGCAATCCCGGCAAAAACAGGTCGGCCCGCTCACCGCTGGCGCGGCTGACGTCACGGCACGTCGCGTTCCCATTGGGGGTCGTTCAGCGCCTGGTGCGCCGCGGCGATGTTGGTGGGGTGGAGTTGCGAGACGCTCGCAAAGGCCTTCACGGTTGCGTCATCGCGCATGATGAAATCCAGCACGCTGGCGAGGAATCGCGGGTCGGCCGCGGCGGTGCGCAGGGTCTCCGGGCCGATTCCCGATTCGGCCAGGAACAGGCCCAGCCGCTCAGGGTCGGAGGCGATGAAGGACAGCGCCTGAACCGCAACGATTTCAGCTACTTCCCGGGGGTTGTGAACAGGCTTTTTCAACTGGTCCGTTTGCCTTTCGCTAACTTATGGTCTCTATTTTGTAAGCATCATGCCCGAGTCTGCGGAACGTGTTCAAGCAAGTGGAAACCACTTCGCATAAAGACGGCATGTGAGCTTAACGGGTTAGAGCGAATCTGGCGCTAGTTTGAATCAGATATCGACACCCGGCCGCAGTGCCTGATGCACCGCAGCCGGATCTGTTTCCTTAGAGGGATTGGGAGGGACGGGATGGCCAAAACCGTCCTGATCGTGGAGGACAACGAGCTCAATATGAAGCTCTTTCGCGATCTGCTGGAGGCGCACGGCTATCAGACCTCAGGCACGTCAAACGGCTTCGAGGCGCTCGATCTCGTGCGCAAGCTCCGTCCCGATCTGATTCTGATGGACATTCAGCTGCCGCAGGTGTCCGGCCTCGAGGTCACGCGCTGGATCAAGGACGATCCGGAGCTGCGAGCGATTCCGGTGGTCGCGGTCACCGCCTTCGCGATGAAGGGCGACGAGGAACGCATCCGCGAGGGCGGCTGCGAGGCTTATTTGTCGAAGCCGATTTCGGTCGGCAAATTTATTGAGACCGTCCGGCGTTTTATCGGATAGGAGTAATTTCGATGTCTGCGCGTATTCTGGTCGTCGACGACGTGCCCGCCAACGTCAAGCTGTTGGAAGCGCGGCTGTCGGCCGAATATTTCGATGTGCTGACCGCCGCCAACGGCACCGAGGCGCTCGAGGTCTGTTCGCGCGCCGAATGCGACATCATCCTGCTCGACGTCATGATGCCGGATATGGACGGCTTTGAAGTCTGCCGCCGGCTGAAATCCAATCCGGCCACGCATTTCATTCCGGTGGTGATGGTGACCGCCCTCGACAGCCCGGCGGACCGCGTCCGTGGCCTGGAGGCCGGCGCCGACGATTTCCTGACCAAGCCGGTGTCCGACGTCGTGCTGATCGCGCGGGTGCGGTCGCTGACCCGTCTGAAGATGATGACCGATGAGCTGCGCATGCGCGCCATCACCTCGCTGGAGATCGGCGTGCAGGCGCCGGAGCGCAGCGCGGTCGCCGACACCGGCAAGGGCGGCCGCATCCTGCTGGTCGACGACCGTCCGTCATCCTATGAGCGGCTGGCGCCGGTGCTCTCGACCGAGCACACGGTCGATGTCGAAGCCAACCCGGCCGACGCGCTGTTTCACGCCGCCGAGGGCAATTACGACCTGCTGATCGTCTCGCTCGGCCTGGATAATTTCGATGGGCTGCGGCTGTGCAGCCAGGCGCGCTCGCTGGAGCGCACCCGGTCGGTGCCGATCCTGGCGATCGCCGATGCCGACAACAATGCGCGGCTGCTGCGCGGGCTCGAGATCGGCGTCAACGACTATCTGCTGCGTCCGGTCGACAAGAACGAATTGCTGGCGCGGGCGCGAACGCAAATTCGCAAGCGGCGCTACACCGACCATCTGCGCGACAACATGCAGAACTCGATCGAGGCGGCGATCACCGACGCGCTGACCGGCCTGCATAACCGCCGCTACATGGAAAGCCATCTCGGCGCGCTGGCCGAACAGGCCTCGAGCCGCGGCAAGCCGCTGGCGCTGATGATGCTCGACATCGACTTCTTCAAATCCATCAACGACAATTACGGCCACGACGCCGGCGACGACGTGCTGCGCGAATTCGCGGTGCGAATCCGCAAGTCGATCCGCGGCATCGATCTCGCCTGCCGCTACGGCGGCGAGGAATTCGTCATCGTGATGCCGGAAACCGATCTGCATGTCGCGGGCATGGTGGCCGAACGGCTGCGCCGTTCGATCGCCGGCGAACCCTTCGCGGTCAACAAGGGCGCAAACCGCATCGAGGTCACGATCTCGATCGGGCTGTCGACGCTGGAGAACAAGGGCGAACCGGTCGCCGATGTGCTCAAGCGCGCGGACACGGCGCTGTACCGGGCCAAGCATGACGGGCGCAACCGCGTGGTTTCGGCGGCGGCCTGAGTTCTCACCTCCGTCGTCCCTGCGAAAGCAGGGACCCATAACCACCAGCGGTTATAGTTGAAGCGAAATCTCGCGACTGCCACCGAGTTTAAGCCGCACCGCCGCGGCGTATGGGTCCCCGCGTTCGCGGGGACGACGATGGATTGGTGGTGGTAGCAGTTGCGGCACTTTCCTGTCCGCTCACCTCCACCCCCGCATTTTTCAGCAGCACCTTCGCCGCTTCCTTCGCTGCGCGCGCCATCGAGGGATCGTTGCGCACGAGGTCCTGCGCGATCGATCCGTCGACCAGCAGCGTCAGCTGGGTCGCGAGACCTTCGGCGTCGGCGACGCCGAGCTGCTTCAACAGATCGCGAAACCAGAGGCGGCGGCTTTCCTTGAACGCGACCGCGATCTTCCGGACGGACTGATCCTCGGTGCCGAGCTCGGCGACCGCGTTGACGAACGGACAACCGCGAAAGCCTTTGCTGGCAAACCCGCGCTCGAGCCGGTCGAAGGTGCCGAGGATCTGTTCGACCGGCGGTTTGTCGGATGGAGGGGCCTTGGTGAAACGGCCCGCCAGATAGGCCGCGATCAATTCGTCCTTGGAGGGAAAGTGATTGTACAGCGTGCGCTTGCTGATGCCGATTTCGGCCGCGATGGTGTCGACGCCGACCGCGCGAATGCCGCGCTGATAGAACAACAGGTCAGCGGTTTCGAGAATCCGCGCCTTCATGGTCGGTTTTTCGTGTGGCGGCATATCGCGAAGAAAACCTTTCTCCGGCTGCCTTGACAGCAGCCCGGCTCGCACATTAATTACACAGATCGGTGTAATCAAGTCCGATGCGACGGCGGGGCGGCAAATTGCGGCCGCGACCCAACGGAAGAAAAACAAAAATGTCCCTGCTGCAGATACTGCGTCCCACGCTTCCCATCCTGATCGGCGCTTCCATCATGCTCACCCTGAGCATGGGCCTGCGGCAGAGCCTCGGCATTTTCCTGCAGCCGCTGACGCAGGACATCAAGATTTCGGTGTCCGATTTCACGCTGGCGCTGGCCGTGCAAAACCTCGCCTGGGGCTTCCTGCAGCCGCTGGCGGGCGCCATGACCGTTCGCTACGGCTTTCGCCCGATCATGATGGTCGGCTCGCTGTTCTACATCGTCGGCCTCGCGCTGCTGGCGAGCGCGCAGGGCATGCTCTTTGTGATGATCGGCGGCGGCCTGCTGATCGGCACGTCGCTGGCGTGCACGGCGGCCGCGATCGCGATGTCGGTGGCGGCGCGCTCGGTGCCCGCGGCGGTACGCAGCACGGTGATGGGGATCGTCTCCGCGGCGGGCTCGCTCGGCGCCCTGCTGTCGGCGCCGATCGGGCAGCTCCTGAACGAGGGTTTTGGCTGGCGCACCGGCATGATGGGTTTTGTCATTCTGTCGCTGTTCATGCTGCCGGCGGCCTGGTACGCGGGCCGGGTGGACAAGGTGCCGCTGCCGGCGAAGGGACCCGATGACATCGCCGATACCTCGGCCGCGGTCGCGGTGAAAATCGCGTTCGGCAATGCGTCGTTCGTGGTGATGACGCTGGCCTATTTCGTCTGCGGCATGCAACTGGTGTTTCTCACCACGCATCTGCCGTCATATCTCGCGATCTGCGGTATGGATCCGATGCTGAGTGCGCAGACGCTCGGCATGATCGGCGGCTTCAACGTGCTGGGCAGCCTGTTCTTCGGCTGGGCCGGCGAGCGCTGGAACAAGCTGGCGCTGCTCGGCGCCATCTACATCGCGCGCTCGCTGATCCTGGCCTGGTACTTCACGCTGCCGCCGTCGCCGGCATCGACCTTGTTGTTCGGCGCTCTCATGGGCTTCCTGTGGATGGGCGTCGGTCCGCTGGTCGCCGGCGCCGTCGCCGAGATGTTCGGGCTGCAATGGCAGGCGATGGTCCAGGGGCTCGCCTTCATGAGCCATCAGCTCGGCAGCTTCCTCGGCGCCTATGGCGGCGGCCTGCTGTACGATCAGCTCGGCTCCTACACCATGGCGTGGCGAATCGGCGTGGCGCTGGGGCTGGCCGGCGGCATCATCCAGGTGGGGTTCGCGCTGATACGGCCAAGTGCGCCACCGATGCTGAAGACGGCGTAGGGCTGGCGTTCCCCGGATGCAGCGCAGCGCGCTTGCGGTGCGCTGCTGCTCCGGGGTCCATCGGGTGGGTCCCGGCTCTGCGGAGCAGCGCAAGCGCGCTGCACCGCGTCCGGGACACGAGGCGGACGCAAGCAGTGCTATCGCCCACCCGGCACGAAATGGTCGCGCACCGACGCCGACAGGCCGGTTTTGACATCGACAGCCCTGAACTCGATGTCGGTGGCTTCCTTCGGCAGCTTCGCCACCGGCACCTGTACGGACACCCTGACTTCCCTTGTCTGGTCCGGTCCGACCTCGACGATCAGTTTGCCGTCCGCGCCGCGCTCGATCCCCGAGGTGCGGATTTCCGCGGCGGGAAGACCTGTCAGTTCCAGCGCGAAGGCGCGGGAAACGCCGGCCTTGTTGAGGAAGCGCACGGTATAATCGTTGCGGACGCTGCCGTCGGCGAGCGTGACGAACAGCGGGCTGCGCTCGTGCAGCGCGCTGATGCCGAGCGAACTGCGGGTCGCCAGCGTGTACAGCATGATGCCGCCGACCACGGCAATGATGGCGGCGTAGAGAATGGTGCGAGCCCGGATCAGGCGATAGACCGGCGGCTTGCCGGCGAGGCGGCGCTCGGCGTTGATGTCGGTATCGTAGGCGATCAGTCCGGGCGGCCGGTCGGTCTGCAGCATGATCGCGTCGCAGGCATCGATGCACAGCCCGCACTGAATGCAGCCGAGCTGGATGCCGTCGCGGATATCGACGCCGGTCGGGCAGACGTTGATGCACTGGTGGCAGTCGATACAGTCGCCGGCGGGTTGGCCGGCAAGGCGCAACTGCTCGGCCTTCTTGACGGAGGTGCGGGGCTCGCCGCGGTCGCGCCGGTAGGTGACGTTGAGCGCCCATTCATCGGTCAGCGCCGCCTGGATGCGCGGCCATGGGCACATGTAGATGCAGACCTGCTCGCGGGCATGGCCGGCGAAGACATAGGTGGTCGCCGTCAGGATTCCGATCCAGAGATAGGCGGCAAACGGCGCCTGCAGCGTGGCGAGTTCCTTCACCAGCGTCGGCGCATCGGCGAAATACAGCACCCAGGCGCCGCCGGTCCACCAGGCGATCATCAGCCACAGGAAATGCTTGGTGGCGACCTCGCGGATATGTCTGAAGTTCCAGCCGCGCTTGTCCTTGAGGATGCGGTCGCGGCGGTCGCCCTCGACCCAGCGCTCGACGGCGTAGAACAGGTCGGTCCAGATGGTCTGCGGACAGAGATAGCCGCACCAGATCCGGCCGGCGACCGCGTTCATCAGGAACAGCACCATTGCCGCGATGATCAGCAGGCCGGTGAAATAGTAGACTTCCTGCGGCCACAGCTCGATGAAGAAGAAATAGAAGCGGCGATGCGGAAGGTCGAGCAGCACCGCCTGGTTGGGCAGGCCCGGCCCGCGGTCCCAGCGTACGAACGGGAGCAGGTAATAGACCGCCAGTCCGACGATGAGCAGCGTCCATTTGATCCGGCGAAACCGGCCATGGACGGCCTGCGGATAGACTTTCTTGCGGGGCGCGTAGAGCGGCCCTTCGATGATGGTTTCGCCCATAACGCGATGCCTTCGGACCTGAGTCAATTCGCCGTCGCAGCGTCATCAGATCTATTCGCGGCGTCCGGGCGCGAGATTGATTCAAATCAATCCGGCGGTGCTTCAGATCGATATATTATGAAATACTAATATAACAATCGAGGAGATTGCCGATGTCGCCCTTTGACAAGGCCTGGTCGCCTTACGCTGCGGGTATCCTGATAGGCCTGCTGCAGATCCCCGCATTCCTGCTGATCGAGACCGCGCTCGGCGCCTCGTCCTCCTATGTCACGGTGGGGGCGGCGATAGCCGGACTGGTCGATCCCTCGCTGCTCAAGATCGATTACGCGGCGAAGCATATTGTGGCCAACGCCAAGAACCTCTGGCAGGTCGCGCTGGTCATCGGTATCGCGCTCGGCGCCTTTGTATCGATGAAGCTGTCGGGCGCGGTCCGCGCGCCGATTTCGCCGATCTGGGCGAAAGCGCTCGGCTCATCCTCCTCCAGCCTGCGCTACGCGGTGGCGTTCGCCGCCGGCTTCCTGATGCTGTTCGGGGCCCGGATCGCCGACGGTTGCACCAGCGGCCACGGCCTGTCGGGGATGGCGCAATTATCGGTCGGCTCGACGGTTGCGGTCGCGGCGATGTTTGCCGGCGGCATTGTCACCGCCTTGCTGCTGCTGCGTCGAATTTAACAAGGGAGGGATGATCATGTCGTCCGTTGCAGTCGGAATTCTGAGCGGTGCGCTGATGGGGATCGTGTTCGGCTTCGCGCTGGAAAAATCGCGGGTGTTCGAGCCCGGAATGATCGTCGGCCAGATGCAGTTGCGCAACTGGATCATGCTCAAGGTGTTTCTGACGGCGGTCGCGACCGGTGCCGTGGTGCTGGCGTTCCTGCATGGCTTCGGTTTCGTCAAGCTGCAGCCCAAGGCCGCGCTTTACGCCGCCGACATCGTCGGCGGGCTGATCCTGGGCGCCGGTATCGCGCTGGCGGGCGCATGCCCCGGCACCACGCTGGCGCAGATCGGCGTCGGCTATCGCGACGCCATCTTCACGCTGTTCGGCGGCCTGGCCGGCGCGGTGGCGTTCTCCTACGCGCAGCCTTGGCTGGCCAAGTCGCTGATCGGCACCGGGCCCAAGCTATTGTTCACCGATCTGGCCGGCATCCCCTATTGGCAGGGCGCGCTGGGGCTGGCCGCGGTCATCGCCGTCATCCTGGCGCTGATCGAGAGGGCGCGGCCCTGGCGCGACGACCTCGGCGCTGATGTCGATGGCGACGCGTCGGAGCAGGCGGCGCGGCCGCGCAATCGCCTGGCGCCGGCCGAATGACCCGCCGGCTTTTCACCAAATCTTCCTCAACCACGAAAGATCAAAACCATGAGCAATGTTGGATCGATTGATCGCGTCGCGCGCATTATCGTTGGAATTCTGCTGCTGGCGTTTGCCATTCCGCTGGGCTTTCCCCAGACCGGCTGGAATTGGGTCGGCTGGATCGGGATCGTGCCGATAGCGACTGCCGTGTTCGGCTTTTGCCCGGCGTATTCCCTGTTCGGTTTTTCGAGTTGCCCGGTCCGGCAGGGAAAATGAAGCGGGATCGTGGGTATCGCTTCGCCAAATGAAAACGGGGCCGCGAGGCCCCGTTCGAAGTCAGTAGCGTCCCGCGATCTTACTTGATCTTGGATTCGCGGAATTCGACGTGCTTGCGCGCGACCGGGTCGTACTTCTTCTTGACCAGCTTGTCGGTCATGGTGCGCGAGTTCTTCTTGGCGACGTAATAAAAGCCGGTATCCGCCGAGGAAACGAGCTTGACCTTGATGGTGACCGCTTTGGCCATGATTGGAACCCTTGATGTCTGGAATCGGACGCCGGCCCATCAGGCCCGCATTTGCCGCGCAACCTAGCTTCTGACAGCCCAAAGTCAAGGTTTTGCGGGCGAAAACCGGCCCGATTCCGGCCCTTTAGGCCTCGAAGAACCTGTTTTTCGGCCGTGGCAGGCCCAAATTCTCCCGCAGTGTCTTGCCCTCATACTCCCGCCGGAAGATTTCGCGCTTCTGCAGCTCCGGCACGACCTTGTCGACGAAGTCATCGAGCCCGGCGGGCAGGAACGGGAACATGATGTTGAAACCGTCACAACCTTCCGTGGTCAGCCATTGCTCCATCTGGTCGGCGATGGTTTGCGGCGTGCCTACGAACGACAGCCCGCCATAGCCGCCGACCCGCTGCGCCAGTTGGCGCACCGTGAGCCTGTCGCGCGCGGCGGCATCGACCAGGCGCTGACGGCCGCTCTTGCTGGCGTTGGTTTCGGGGATCTCGGGCAGTTGTCCATCGGGATCGAAGCCGGATGCGTCGGTGCCGAGCTGGACCGACAGCGAGGCGATGGCGCTGTCGTAATGCACCATGCTGTCGAGCAAAGCGCGTTTCTCCGTTGCCTCGTCGACGCTGTCGCCGACCACGACGAAGGCGCCGGGCAGGATCTTCAGGCTGTTTCGGTCGCGGCCAAGCCTGTCCATGCGGCCCTTGATGTCGGCATAGAGTTTTTGCGCATCGGCGAGCGGGCCGCCGCCGGTGAACACCGCTTCCGCCGTTTCGGCGGCGAGCTGCTTGCCGTCCTCCGAGGCGCCGGCCTGCACGATCACGGGCCAGCCCTGCACCGGGCGGGCGATGTTGAGCGGGCCGCGTACTTTCAGGTATTTGCCCTTGTGATCCAGCACATGCATTTTGTCGGGATCGAAATACAGCCCGCGCTCGACATCGCGCACGAACGCGTCGTCGGCGAAGGAGTCCCACAGGCCGGTCACCACATCGTAGAATTCGCGCGCCCGCTTGTAGCGCTCGGCATGCTCCATGTGGTCGTCGAGCCCGAAATTCAGCGCCGCATCCGGATTGGAAGTGGTGACGATGTTCCACCCGGCGCGCCCATTGCTGATGTGATCGAGCGAGGCGAAGCGGCGGGCGACATGGTAGGGCTCATCGAAGGTGGTCGATCCCGTCGCGATCAGCCCGATGTGTTCGGTCACGGCCGACAGTGCCGACAACAGCGTGAACGGCTCGAACGAGGTGACGGTGTGGCTGCGCTTCAGCGCATTGACCGGCATGTTCAGCACCGCGAGGTGGTCGGCCATGAAGAAGGCGTCGAACTTGCCGGCCTCCAGCTTCCGGATCAGTTTCTTGAGGTGCGAAAAATTGAAATTGGCGTCCGGCCAGGCGCCGGGATAACGCCACGCGCCGGTGTGAATAGAAACCGGCCGCATGAACGCGCCAAGCCGCAACTGACGTTTTGCCATTGGCCCATTCCGTGTTGGTTGTCGTTGGGGAAGAGATAGGAATGCCGTTTCGCAAAGGCATCAGGGGCGTGCGAGAACAATCTTGCGAATTGAGGGACGGTTAGAGAACCATGACGGTGTCGGATCCTCATGGTGAGGAGGCGCTTCTTCAGCGCCGTCTCGAACCATGAGAGCCCGTGTCCATCCTTCGAGACGCCGCGCGAAGACGCGCGGCTCCTCAGGATGAGGAATCGAGCTCACGCCCCCAGCACATCCTTCTGCATCCTGTTGCCGTAGAAATGGAAGAACGGCACGGGCGCGTCGTGGCTGAGCGGGCCGGTGGCGAGGCGCTTTTCCAATTCGTTGAGGACATTTTTCGTCATCGGATGGGCGTCGGCCAGATGCCTGGAGCCGAGGTCGACCCATACCAGCTCGACCAGTTCGGCCTCGGCATGGACCACGCCTTCGACGCGATGGGCGATCGATGATGCATCGGCGGTAAAGAAGCGGGTATCGAAGCGGCGGACGCGGCCGGGCGGGGTGATGGCGCGGGCGATCAGGAACAGTCCTGAGGGATCAGGCAGAAGACCTGCTTCGGTGAACGCCTGCCAGGCGCCTTCCAGCTTCGGCGCCTTGCCATCGTTCCTGCGGCCGAGGCAAAGCCCGGTTTCCTCGCAGGCCTCGCGGATCGCGGCGATCGCCAGCGAGCGCGCCCGCGATGGCGTGATCTTCGGGCTGCCTTTCATCAGATTATCTTCGAGCGCCTTCGGTATCGGCGCCGCCACCGGCACGCGGTTGTCCGACTTGTCGACCCGGCCGCCGGGAAATACGAACTTGCCGGGCATGAACACCACCTTGTCGTGGCGCTTGCCGACCAGCACTTTCGGGGTGGCTGAGGTGCGATCGACCAGGATCAGCGTGGCGGCGTCTTTCGGCCGGAAATAGGGGTGATGGTCGGCTTCTTTTCCCTGATCCACGGCAGCGGCAGCTTCAGTCATTCCATCCCCACTTGTTCTTGATTTTTCTTGGTTTTTGTCGGCTAGCCGGGCGATATCTCATCCGGCGCATTGTCGTCGAACCCGTGCATGCGCAGCGCCCACTGCAATCCGACCACGGCACCCTTCACCGGTTGCAGCAGCAACAGCGATGCAATCAACGTGAACGGCAGATAGATCGCGAGCTGCAGCCAGACCGCAGGCGCATAATCGGTTTCGATCCACAGGATCCCCGGCACCACGATGTGGCCGACGATGACGATGACGAGATAGGCCGGAAGATCGTCGGCGCGGTGCGGCGTGAAATCCAGCCCGCAAGCCGAACAGTGATCGTCGACCTTCAGGAAGGCGCGAAACAGTTTTCCCTCGCCGCAACGCGGGCAGCGGCAACGAAAGCCGCGCTTCAGGGCGGTCCACACGTCGCGCTTGGCGGCCGGCGACTGCTCCGGCGTCCAGGTCTTGAGAGCCAGGGTTCTGGCATGTGCGGTGACGGATTCCATGGTCTATCCTTTGAAGGGCTTGCCCTTCTTCGATTTGCCCGACTTACCCTTGTCTTTGCCCTTGCGCGGGCTGCGGCCGGGATGCGTCTTCGCCTTCGCTCTCATGCTGTCGCCGGCGCCGGGGCGCCTGCTGCGTCCGTGCGGGGCGACGGTGCCTTCCGACAGCAACTCGAAACGCAACGCGCCTGCCACTGGGGCTGCTTCTACCAGACGAACGTCGACGACGTCCCCCAGCCGGTGCATGGCACCGCTGCGCGTGCCGACCAGCGCGTGGCGGGTCTCGTCATAATTGAAGTATTCGGTGCCCAGCGTGCGAATCGGAATCAGGCCGTCGGCACCGGTATCCGAGAGCTTGACGAACAGGCCGGAGCGGGTAACGCCGGAAATGCGGCCCTGGAACGTGGACCCGATGCGGTCGGCGAGAAAATGCGCGATCAGCCGGTCGGCGGTTTCGCGTTCCGCCTTCATGGCGCGGCGTTCGGTAACGGAAATTTGCGCGGCGACCTCGCTCAGCGTTTCGACCGTCTCGGTGTCCGGCAAGGCGCCTTCGCCGAGCCCGAGCCCGCGGATCAAGGCGCGGTGCACCACCAGGTCGGCATAGCGGCGGATCGGCGAGGTGAAATGCGCATAGCGCCGCAGGTTGAGGCCGAAATGGCCGTAATTCTCGGCGGCGTATTCGGCCTGGGATTGCGAGCGCAGCACCACTTCGTTCACCAGCACTTCGGCATCGTGCCCCTTGACCTGAGCCAGCACGTAATTGAACAGCGAGGGGCGCAACGCGCCGCTCTTCGCGAACGGCAGATCGAGCGTCTTGAGGAACTCCTGGAGATTGTGAACCTTCTCCAGCGTCGGTTCGTCGTGCACCCGGTAGATAAGCGGCAGCGCCTTCTTTTCAAGCATTTCCGCCGCCGCGACATTGGCGAGGATCATGAACTCTTCGATCAGTTTGTGGGCGTCGAGCCGTTCGGGCACGATCACGCGATCCACCGTGCCGTCGGGCTTCAGCAGGATCTTGCGCTCGGGAATGTCGAGATCGAGCGGCTCGCGTTCGTCGCGCGCCTTCTTCACCGTGGCATAGGCGTCGTAGAGCGGTTTCAGGATGGGATCGAGCAGCGAACCCGTGGTGTCGTCGGGCCGTCCGTCGATCGCGGCCTGTGCCTGCGCGTAATTCAGTTTCGCCGCCGAGCGCATCAGGATGCGGTGAAAACTGTGCGAGCGCTTGCGGCCGTCGGCGCCGATCACCATACGCACCGCCAGCGCACCGCGCGGCTCGCCCGGCACCAGCGAGCAGAGATCGTTGGAGATCCGCTCCGGCAGCATCGGCACCACGCGATCCGGGAAATATACCGAATTGCCTCGCGTCAGCGCGTCGCGATCCAGCGCCGATCCCGGCCGCACATAGAACGCGACGTCGGCGATCGCGACATGGACGATGTAGCCGCCCTTGTTGTTGGGATCGGGATCGAGTTCGGCGTGAACGGCGTCGTCGTGATCCTTGGCGTCGGGCGGATCGATGGTGACCAGCGGCAGCTCGCGCCAGTCCTCGCGGCCCGCCAGCGTCGCGGGCTTTGCCGCTTCGGCGTCGCGCAATGCCGCGGGCGAAAACGCCTGCGGAATTTCGTGGGAGTGAATCGCGATCAGGCTGACCGCTTTCTCGGAAGCGAGCGAACCGAGCCGCTCCTTGACCTTGCCGGAGGCGAGGCCAAAGCCGCGCGAACGAATGAGATCGACGCTGACGAGATCGCCGTCCTCGGCGCCGCCGGTGTCGGCCCTGGCGATGTTGAGTTCCCGCCCGACCTGCTTCTTGTCGACCGGGATCAGCCGTCCGCCGCCATCGGGCAGCGCGCGAAAAATGCCGAGCACGCGCGATTTGGCGTGATCGACCACCTTGATGATTCGGGCTCGATAGACCGCGCCTTCGGCATCGTCGAGTTTTTCGATCCGCAGCATCGCGCGGTCGCCGACACCGGCGGCGGTGCCGGGCTGCGGACGCCGGGGAATATGGATGCGAATTTTCGGCGGCTCGCCGCTTTCGACCTCGTCCCATGCGGTCGGCGTCGCGATCAGTTCGCCGTCGGCATCGCGACCGCTGATGTCGGCCATCAGGGTGGCGGGCAGGGCAGCCGGCTCGGCGATCTTCCTGCCGCGCTTTTCGATCGCGCCCTGATCGGCCAGTTCGCGCAGGATGCGCTTCAGCTCGACTCGGTCGGCATTTTTCAGGCCGAATTCCCGCGCGATCTCGCGGGTGCCTATCTTACCCGTGGACGCGCGGATGAAGGCGACGATGGCGTCCCGCTCTGGAAAACCCTTGTCGCGTTGCTTCGCCACTTACCCGCGGGCCTTGGCGGCGCTTTTCTTCGCCGGCGTCTTCGGCGCCGGCTTGGCGGCGGAGGTCTTGGCGGCCGGGGTCACCGGCGCACGGGCCTTGCTGACGGAATCGGACTTCGGCTTGGCTGCGGCTTTCTTCGCGACTGCCTTCTTGGCCGGTTTTGGGGCCTTCGGATCGGCTTCCGTCTTCGCCGCCGCTTTCTTGGGCGCCGCCTTTTTCTTGGCGCCACGCTTCGGCTTGCCGCCGCCCTTGGCGACGCGCTCGTCGATCAGCGCGATGGCTTCTTCCAGCGTGATGGTTTCCTGGGTCTTGTCGCTCGGGATCGTGGCGTTGACGCCGCCCGAGGTGACATAGGCGCCGTAGCGACCGCTCTTGACCGCGACGCCGCCGAGCGTCGGATGATCGCCCAGCGGTTTGCCCGGATCGGCGCCGAAACGGCGACCGCTCGGGCCCTTCAAAATCTTCTCCGCAATCAGCGTCACCGCGCGGTTGAGTCCGATATCAAAAACCTCGTCGCCGGCCTCGAGGCTGGCATAGGTCTTCTCGTGCTTGACGAACGGACCGAAGCGGCCGAGCCCCGCGGTGATCGGCTCGCCGGTCTCCGGGTGCTTGCCGATCTCGCGCGGCAGCGACAGCAGCTTGAGCGCCAGATCCAGATCGACGTCGCTGGGCGAGGTGTTCTTCGGGATGCCGGCGCGCTTCGGCTTCTCGCCTTCGGCATAATCCTTGGGCTCGCCGAGCTGGATGTAGGGGCCGAACCGGCCGGCCTTCACCCATACGTCGCGATCGGTCTCGGGATCCTTGCCGAGCAGGCGGTCGGCGCTGGCCTCGGAGTCGGCCGCGAGCGGGCGGGTATAGCGGCACTCCGGATAATTGGTGCAGCCGACGAAGGCGCCGAACTTGCCGGCCTTCAGGTTGAGCTTGCCGGTGCCGCAGGTCGGACATTGCCTGATATCGCCGCCATCGGCGCGCGCCGGATAGATGTGCGGTCCCAGCATGTCGTCGAGCGCGTCCAGCACCTGCGTCACCCGCAGATCCTTGATCTCGTTGACGGCGCCGATGAAGCCGGTCCAGAAATCCTGCAGCACCTGCTGCCAGGAAATCTCGTTGTTGGAGATGCGGTCGAGCTGCTCTTCGAGCGCTGCGGTGAAATCATACTCGACGTAACGCGCGAAGAAGTTTTCCAGGAACGCGACCACGACGCGGCCCTTGTCCTCGCCGTGCAGGCGCTTCTTCTCGAGCTTGACGTAGCCGCGGTCCCGCAGCACCTGCAGGATCGAGGCATAGGTCGAGGGACGGCCGATGCCGAGCTCTTCCATGCGTTTGACCAGCGACGCTTCGGAGAAGCGCGGCGGCGGCTCGGTAAAATGCTGGGTGACGGCGAGGTCCTGCTTCTTCAGCGCGTCGCCCTCGCTCATGGCGGGGAGGCGGCGCGAATCCTCGTCGTCGCCGTCGTCGTCCTTGCCTTCCTGGTAGAGCGCCAGAAAGCCGTCGAATTTTATCACCTGCCCGGTGGCGCGCAGCTCCAGCACGCGCGAGCCCGCCCTGGCCGCGATATCGACGGTGGTGCGCTCCATCTCCGCCGATTCCATCTGGCTGGCAATGGTGCGGGTCCAGATCAGCTCGTAAAGCCTTGCCTGGTCGGTATCGAGGCGGCGGCGCATCTCGGCCGGCCGCCGCGACAGATCGGTGGGGCGGATGGCTTCGTGCGCTTCCTGGGCGTTCTTGGCCTTGGTCTGGTACAGCCGCGGCGTCTCCGGCACATAGGCCTTGCCGTAATCCTCGCCGATCACCGTGCGCGCCTGCGTGATCGCGGAGCCGTCGATCTGCACGCCGTCGGTACGCATATAGGTGATGAGGCCTGTGGTCTCGCCGCCGATGTCGATGCCCTCATAGAGCCGCTGCGCGATCCGCATCGTATGTGCCGGCGCAAAGCCCATCTTGCGGCTGGCTTCCTGCTGCAGCGTCGAGGTGGTGAAGGGCGCCTGCGGATTGCGCCGCGCCGGCTTTGCCTCGACGGTGGAAACCGAGAAAGCGGCGGCCTCGATCGCCTTCTTCAAATCCTCGGCTTCCGCGCCGGTGCCGATGTCGAGCCTTTGGATCTTCTTGCCATCGGCGCCGATCAGCCGGGCCTCGAACGCTTCGCCGCGCGGCGTCGTCAGGGTCGCGACCAGCGACCAGTATTCGCGCGGAATGAATTTTTCGATTTCGAGTTCGCGGTCGCAGACCAGCCGCAGCGCCACCGATTGCACGCGGCCCGCCGAGCGCGCGCCTGGCAATTTGCGCCACAGCACCGGCGAAAGCGTAAAACCGACCAGATAGTCCAGCGCGCGGCGCGCCATGTAGGCGTCGACCAGCGCGCCATCGATCTGGCGCGGATTCTTCATCGCTTCCGTCACCGCCTGCTTGGTGATGGCGTTGAAAACCACGCGTTCGATCTTGTGATCCTTGAGCGCGCGCTTCTCCTTCAGTACTTCGAGCACGTGCCAGGAGATCGCTTCGCCCTCGCGATCGGGGTCGGTTGCGAGGATCAGCTTGTCGGCGCCCTTCAGCGCCTTGGCGATGTCGTTGAGCCGGCCGGCGGCCTTGGGGTCGATCTCCCAGATCATCTGGAAGTTGGCGTCCGGATCGACCGATCCGTTCTTGGCCGGAAGATCGCGGACATGGCCGAACGAGGCCAGAACCTCGTAGGAGGCGCCCAAATATTTGTTGATCGTCTTGGCTTTCGCCGGCGACTCGACAATGACGATATTCATGTCATTCCAATGGCTTACGGGAAAAATAAAGGCCGGTTCCGCGAGACTCGCGTCGGCCGTTTCGAAAGCGAACATGGGTGGTGAGGCCGCCCCTGTCAAATGGCGTGATGTGAAAAGGGCGCGAAAAGGACCAGCTAAAGTATCATGGGAGTTGCAATATGCGTCCTGTAGTTGCGCTCACGGAGGGTGTAGATTGCAGTGATACACGGGTTGGATGTGATTTTTTGACCAAGACAGGACACCGGCGGATGCGCTTGCCCCCGGGCGGGGGCGAGGACCCGCTATCAGATGATCCGCCGGGGGATGGCGGGCCGGATGAAGCCGCGAGCTTCATCGCGGAGAGCGTCGCCGATCTGGCCATGCTGGCGCGGCGCCACAGGCTCGGCGTTCTCGTGCGTCTGCTCGACATGGCGCAACTGGAAGCCGAGGAACGCGTGCGGTTGCGCAGCAAGCGCATGCTGTCGTGAGGGGATGCGGCTAAATCATCGACACCAGCCCGCCGCCGTGGCGCTCCAGGCGGCCGGCGAGTTCGAGTTCGAGCAGCACGGCGCGCACCACCGCCGGCGAGGCGCCGGCCATCCGGACCAAATCGTCCAGCAGCACCGGCGTAGGCCCGAGCAGACCAACAATGCGCGCGCGGTCGCCCGCCTCGGGTTCGACATCAATCGGCTCGTCGCCCGGCTCGCGCAATTGCAGCGGACGTCCCATGATCGGCTCGATGGCGCTGATGACGTCGGACGCTTCGGTGGTCAGCGTCGCGCCCTGCTTGATCAGATCGTTGGTGCCGGCGGCGCGTGGATCGAGCGGCGAGCCCGGCACCGCGAACACCTCGCGGCCCTGTTCGGCCGCGATCCTTGCCGTGATCAGCGATCCCGAGCGAAGCGCGGCCTCGACCACGACGACGCCAAGCGCCGCGCCCGAGATCAGCCGGTTGCGCCGTGGAAAATCGCGGGCGCGCGGCACATGCCCGAGCGGCATTTCGGAAATCGCCGCGCCGCCGGTATCGAGGATCTGTGCCAGCAGATCCTCATGCTCGGGTGGATAGATCCGGTCATGGCCGCCGGCCAGCACCGCCACGGTGCCGTTCGCAAGGCTGGCGCGATGCGCCGCCTGATCGATGCCGCGCGCCAGTCCCGACACGATGACGAACCCTGCGTCCGACAGATCGCGCGCCAGGGTGCCGGCGAATTTCAATCCGGCACCGGAGGCGTTGCGCGAGCCGACGATCGCGAGCATCGGCCGCATCAGCGCATCCAGCGCGCCGCGCACGCCGAGGAGGGGCGGCGCATCGTCCAGCGTGGCGAGCCGCGGTGGGTAACCGGCTTCATCGGGCGACAGCAGATGGACGCCGATCCGTTGGCTCGCCGCCAGTTCGGCGCGCGCATCTTCCTCGCTGCAGATCCGCCCCGGACGATCGGCGCCGCCGCGTCGCGCCAGGTCGGGCAGCCGCTGCAACGCGACGCGGGCGCTGCCGAAATGATGGATCAATGAACGAAAGGTGCGCGGCCCGACATTGTCGGAACGGATCAGCCGCAGCCGGTCGACCCGCTCGGCGTCGGTGAGACGAGTTGTGTTAGGTGTGCGCTTGTCCATGTTGGTATAGATTCGCCCAACCGGAGGGTGTGTCAACCCGATTTAAACGTGTGGCAGACCTCTCCGCGTCATGGCCGGGCTTGTCCCGGCCATCCGCGTCTTTCTTGTGTAGGATTGCATGAGACGTGCATGCCCGGCACAAGGGCGGGCCTGACGAAAAACTACTGCAGGGAACCACGCCCATGATTTCGCTCGCCGATCTCCAGCGCCGTATCGAATCCGGCGAGCTTTCCGCCGATGCCGCGATGGCGCAGTCGATCGAAGCGATCAAAACGCATGAAAAAGCCATCGGCGCCTTCGTTTGTCGCGCCGAAAACATTCGCGCCCAAAGCGCCGGGCCGCTGCGCGGCATCGCGGTCGGGATCAAGGACATCATCGATACCGCGGATATGCCGACCGAAATGGGCTCGCCGATCTACCGGGGCTTTCGGCCGCGCGCGGATGCGCCCGTCGTCATGATGCTGAAGCAGGCGGGCGCGACTGTCGCCGGCAAGACCACGACGACGGCGTTCGCAGCGACCGATCCGACCGCCACGCTCAATCCGCGCAACA
>NZ_JAURXB010000279.1 GCF_030654605.1 Bradyrhizobium sp. | reverse complement strand
TCACGCGCAGCGTCGCCCGCATCGAGACCGGTCGGGAAGACACGCTCAATCTCGGAAACCTCGAGGCGAAGCGCGACTGGGGGCATGCCAAGGATTACGTCGAGGGCATGTACCGGATATTGCAGGCCGATGAGCCCGACGATTTCGTGCTGGCGACCGGCGAGACCCGTTCGGTGCGTGAATTCGTCGAGCTTGCGTTCGCCGAAATCGGTCGCGGCGTCGAATGGCGCGGCAAGGGCGTCGAGGAAACCGGCGTCGACAAGAAGTCCGGCAAGACCGTGGTTCGGATCGACCCTACCTATTTCCGGCCCACCGAAGTCGACCTGCTGATCGGCGAAGCCAGCAAGGCGCGCGACAAGCTCGGCTGGCAGCCGAAGACGACGTTCGCGCAGCTGGTCAGCGAAATGGTGGCGGGCGATCTGGCGATTGCGCGGCGGGAGGTCGCCAATGGCAAAAACCCCGTTTGAGCTGAAGGGCAAGACGGTCTTCGTTGCCGGCCATGGCGGCATGGTCGGCGGCGCGCTGGTGCGCCGGCTCGGCCAGGAAGATGTCGAACTGCTCACGGTCAAGCGCAGCGAGGTCGATTTGCGCGATCAGGCCGCGGTCGCCGGCTGGTTCGCCAAGGCGCGCCCGCAAGCCTTGTTTCTGGCGGCGGCCAAGGTCGGCGGCATTGTAGCCAACAACACGCTGCGCGCCGAATTCATCTACGAGAACCTCATCATCGCGGCCAATGTGATCCACGCCGCTCACCTCAACGGCGTCGAGAAGCTGATGTTTCTCGGCTCCTCCTGCATCTATCCCAAGCTGGCGCCGCAGCCGCTGCGCGAGGATTCGATGTTGACGGGGCCGCTGGAGCCGACCAACGAGCCCTATGCCATCGCCAAGATTGCCGGCATCAAGATGGTCGAGGCCTATCGCAGCCAGTATGGCTCCGACTTCATCAATGTGAGGACATCACCATCGCCGAATTCGCCCGGGTGGTCGCGGCGACCGTCGGATACACCGGGCAGATCGGCTTCGACGCGTCAAGGCCCGACGGCACGCCGCGTAAACTCCTCGACGTCAGCCGCCTCGCCAAACTCGGCTGGTGCGCTCGCACCTCGCTTGAGGACGGCATCGGGCTGGCCTACCAGGCGTATCTCAACGAAACCCAAGCTTTCGTATCGGGCTCCGACCGCTGACGCTTCGGTCTAAGAGGCCAGCTTCGCGACTGTTCGATGACTAGTTTATTGCCGTCGTTGTATTGGTACTTTGGCAAAAATGATCGTTGTTTTTGGAGCATCAACTGACATTGGAGCTCGGCTGTCGGAAAAACTCCGAGCGGCCGGCCTTCCATTCAAATGTGTATCCAGACATACCGGAACCGTAGCCGATCTATCGAGCGGCTGGGGGGTCCGAGAGGCCCTATTAGATGCTGACGTAGTCGTGTCATGTGCCCATGCAAGATATACACGATCAATCCTCCAGCATCTTCCCAGCCGTCCGACCGTCCTTGTTTTGATGGGATCGGCTTGGCGCTGGTCTGCGATTTCGAACAAGCGAGCAGATGAGGTTCGGCAGGCCGAGGTCGATTTCATGACCTCCAACCACAACGGTGTAATGC
The DNA here is from genome assembly GCF_030654605.1 of Bradyrhizobium sp. Taxonomy (GTDB): domain Bacteria; phylum Pseudomonadota; class Alphaproteobacteria; order Rhizobiales; family Xanthobacteraceae; genus Bradyrhizobium. The sequence goes on along the minus strand of NZ_JAURXB010000279.1, from coordinate 2,583 downwards.
TTCACGCGACGATGATCTACGGAGGCAATCAGGAAAATAACATCCAGAGGCTACTTTGGATAATTCGCCGTTTTCCCATACTGCCCGTGCCTGGTGGAGGCCGGCAGATCGTCCAGCCGATCTATGTAGATGACGTTGTTGATTGCTTGTTTGCGGCAGCCACAACAAGATGGACTGGTAAATACGTCGTTGGTATCGCTGGAAAACCTCTGTCTTGGCGAATGATGGCTAAGATCTGCGCAAAATCCATAGGTCGTAGATGTGTAATGATTTCCGTTCCGGTGTCGTTTCTTTCTGTCCCGATCCAATTCTTGAATAAGATTGGTGCCACGCAAATTGAAGCTGGATTTGTGCAACGTTTTAGCGAGAATGTGAACGTTTCTTTAGCGGCGATGACCACAATGTTCGCAGTGCAGCCTCGCGAATTTGAGGTCGGACTTCGGTTAGCTTTGGAGAATTGGCGCCAACAAGGAGTTAAGTAAGATTTTGAGTGAGACCTTCGGAAGGGGAAGAATTAAAGCTTCGGCAAGCTCCTAATAATTTCGGCGCCAATGCTAGATGAAATTCTCAAAGGTCGAGATTCGCCGATCTGAGCGCGTCTAGCGATTGATGACGCAAATCCAGTCACAATAGTCGAAACCGGAAAACATCAGCAATGGCCATAAGGCGGCTTGGAATTTCGGAGTACATCGGGAGTGCTATGCAGATAGGGAGTCGCGGATCTTGATCACATTTTTGCATGTCGAGCAAGGCTGGCGACCACGCGTGACGCCGTATGCCCGTCCCAAAGCGAAATGTCGGAGGGAAGGCGTGGCCCCCTGCTTATGGCAACTGTTGCCGCATCGAGGAGAGTCTCAGGTGTCACAAGTTGGTTGGTGCCTAGGGTGATCGTAATGGGACGTTCGGTGTTGGTCCTCAGCGTCAGACAGGGGATGCCGATATATGACGTCTCTTCCTGGATGCCACCTGAATCTGTGATCACCAATGCCGAGCTTTGGACAAGACTCATAAAGGCCACGTAACCCATTGGTTCGATTAGACGAATGTTTTCGTGCTGCAGACGTCCGATAAGACCGGCCATTTCCAACTTTGTACGAGTACGCGGATGCACTGGAAAGACAATGATAGCCGATGTCGCGAGTTGGCGTAGTGCATCGACGATCCGCGTGAGCATATTGGGATCGTCGACATTGGCGGGACGATGAAGGGTGACGACCACGTATTTTCCTGCGGGAATCCCAATACGCTTGGCCATCGACGCTTGTGATATTGTCTCCGATAGCATGAGATAGCTGTCGATCATAATGTTGCCAACGAGATCGATCTTGGCGGGATCGACACCCTCACGTCGAAGATTTTCGCACGCATCTACAGACGGGGCCCACAACAGGTCGCTAATGCTATCGGTAACAATACGATTGATCTCTTCCGGAAGCGTCCGGTCGAAGTTTCGTAGTCCCGCTTCCAGATGCGCGACCGGAATATTTAGTTTCTTTGCCGCAAGCGCGGCTGCCAGGGTCGAATTGACGTCGCCCACGACAATCACCCAGTCTGGCTTGCCGGCAAGGAGCAGATCTTCATAGGCAATCATGATCGCGGCCGTCTGCCGTGCATGGGTTTCGCCGCGTGCACCGAGATTGAAAGCGGGCGGCGGCAGGCCGAGGTCGGAAAAAAAGGCGTCCGACATGTTCTCGGAGTAGTGTTGACCGGTGTGGATGAGCGCCGGCTTGATCCAGCTCTCGTGCGACATCGCGCGAAAAAGCGGCGCGACTTTCATGAAGTTGGGCCTCGCCCCGACGACGATATGGGCATTTATCATCGCTGTTTGCTCACAGCCATCGCGTCGCGAAGGGCTTTGTCAAACAGCCGTGTCGTCTGTTTGATATCGAAAGCATCGACGTCGTCCTTGAGTATTGCCAACAGCTTGCCCTGCTCATGTCTGGCAATGGCACCTGTCAGCGTGTCAATCATTGCAGATTTGTCGGTCGGTGCAACGACAAAGTGTCCAAGTGGTAAAAGTACATCTCTTGACGCGCCCTCGGACGGCGTGAGGGCGAGAATAGGCCTTTTCAGCATGAGATAGTCGACGATCTTGCTGGGCAGGAAGACGCTCAAATCGGATGGTGCGTCGATCAACAGCAGGAGGTCGGCTTCGGCGGCATAGCGCAGACTGTCGAGATACCCAACCGTTCCATGAAACGTGACGATGGATCCGATACCCAATTCCGTCACCTTGGCGGCGACCTCAGGCGGACAGTGCCCATAGAAATCCAGTCGCAGGCGCCCGGCCAGCGGTACCTTCGCGTTCATTTCCGCGACGGCCTCGAACAGGTAGACCGGGTGGCGGGTGCCCGCATAGATATTTCCGGTGTAAATGACGCGCAGTTCGGCCGAGCGGTTGACAACAGCAGGAGAAGTCAACGTGTCGCGGTCGAATCCATGGGGAACGACGCGTGCCTTGCGGCGCAGGAGCGGTGAATATTTCCGCATCACGAGATCCGCAGTTTGTTGCGTGACGAACACCACGATGTCAGCCGTCTCGATGATCTTGCGTTCCTGTTCCCGCCATGTGTTCAGTTTGCT
>NZ_JAURXB010000270.1 GCF_030654605.1 Bradyrhizobium sp. | reverse complement strand
GTCGGCGGCGTCATCGTGCAGAACGTCTCGCTGCACAACGAGGATTACATCAAGGGCATTGGCGGCGACGGCGAGCAGTTGCGCGAGGGCCGCGATATCAGGATCGGCGACACCGTCATCATCCAGCGCGCCGGCGACGTGATTCCGCAGGTGGTCGACGTGGTGATCGACAAGCGGCCGACGAGCGCCAGGGAATTCCATTTTCCCAGGAAATGCCCGTGCCCGCTGCATACCGACGTGGTGCGCGAGGAGACCGCGGCCGGCGAAGAGAGTGCCCGCGCCCGCTGCAGCGGCGAGTTCGCCTGTCCCTATCAGACGATCGAACACCTGAAACTGTTCGCCTCGCGCCGCGCCTTCGACATCGAGGGACTCGGCGAGAAGCAGATCGCTTATTTCTACGAGCAGGGATGGGTGAAGGAGCCCGGCGACATCTTCACGCTGCCCGCGCGCAACACCAAACTCAAGCTGGAGCAGATCGAGGGCTACGGCGAAACTTCGGTGCGCAACCTGTTCGCCGCGATCGAGGAGCGGCGAAAAATTTCGCTGGAGCGATTCATTTTCGCGCTCGGCATGCGCCATGTCGGCGAAACCACGGCGCTGGCGCTGGCGCGCGGCTACGGCTCCTGGAAGGCCTTTCACGACGCCTGCCTCAAGGTCGCCAGGGACGACGAGGAGGCGATGGCCGAGATGGATGCGCTCGACCAGATCGGCGAAACCGTGATCGCCAGCATCAAGGCCTATTTCGGCGAGAGCCATAACCGCGGCATCGTCGAGCGGCTGACCAGGGAGGTCACCATCGTCGACGCCGAGAAGCCGAAGAGCAATTCGGCGGTCGCCGGCAAGACCGTGGTGTTCACCGGCGCGCTGGAGAAAATGACGCGCGACGAAGCCAAGGCGATGGCCGAGCGGCTGGGCGCCAAGGCGGCGGGTTCGGTATCGAAGAAGACGGACTACGTGGTCGCGGGGCCGGGGGCGGGGTCGAAGCTCAACGAAGCCAGGAAGCACGGCGTTGCGGTATTGAGCGAAGACGACTGGTTGAAGCTGATCGGGCAGTGAGGCGGTTACTTGGGGAGTAAGACGATAGCTTGCCAAGAACAAGCGATCGATGACCTCCGTGTAATCCGCCTCATGAAACGCCACTGCCAATCGCGGCTGCTGGCAGTGCCATGAATTGGACCTGCGAAGTGCAATAATCGACGGCTGCCTTGGGCTACAGTCAGTATTGACTTTGATCTATAGGTATATTACTATAACAGAGTAAAAGATCTGTTGCACTCGCTCAAGCCCGCGATTTTTGTGGGCTCCAGCCGGAAGGACCTGCAGGCATTCCCTGCGGCCGTTCGCGGCGAGCTTGGCCAGGCCCTTTTTGAAGCGCAGCTTGGGGACCATCCACGTCACGCGAAGCCCCTCAAGGGTTTTAGCGGGGGTCCTCGAAATCCGCGACAATTTCGACGGCGATACCTACCGAGCCGTCTACACCGTGCGATTTGAGGGCGTCCTGTACGTCCTGCATGCCTTTCAAAAGAAATCGACGAGCGGGATCGCTACTCCGCAGCGACACATTGAACTGGTCAGGCAGCGCCTCAAGGATGCCGAGACCATTCACAAAGCAACGAAGGGAGATCGATGATGACTGCCAGGAAGAAGCTGCCGGCCCACGAAAAGGGCTCCAGCAACATTTTTGCGGATCTCGGCCTGCCTAATGCCGAGGAACACCAACTCAAAGCCGCCCTTGTGGTGCAGCTCAAGCGGCTTATTGCCGAACGCGAACTAACGCAGACGGCAGCCGCCAAGCTGATCAAAATGAAACAGCCCGATTTATCGAAGCTGCTCAGGGGCGATTTCAGGCTGGTTTCAGTCGAGAAGCTGATGCGGATGCTGACGGCATTCGCTCAGGATGTGGAGATCACGCTGAAGCCCCATCGGAAACGGGGCGAGGCCGGACGGATCACGTTCATATCGGCCGCGACTTGATGCATATGATCGACGAAGTAAAGCCGGCGCGCGAGCTCGGCGTGGCCTTGCTGAGCGAGGACGACTGGCTGAAGCTGATCGGGGAGTGAGCCGGTTACGGTGCGTTGACGCAAGGCGTCAGGCGCGCCAGAGTTGCCCCATAAACGACCAACCAGGGAGGAAGCCATGATCAAGGTCAGTGTGATGTATCCGAACAAGCCAGGCGCGCGCTTCGACCATCAATATTATCGCGACAAGCACATGCCGCTCGTGAAGACCCGCATGGGCGACGCCTGCAAATATTATACGATCGACAAGGGCCTTGCCGGCGGAGCGCCGGGCGATCCCGCGACCTATGTCGGCATGTGTCACATCTTCGCCGACTCGGTCGAGGCGTTTCAGAAGGGCTTCGGGCCGCACGCCAAGGAGATCATGGGAGATATCGCCAACTACACCGACATCGCGCCGGTCATGCAGATCAGCGAAGTCGTGGTGGAGAAGTGAACAACTTCAGCTGTCGTCACCCACGGAGGCGGGTGATCCAGTATTCCAGAGACTTCTATTAGAACCGAGAAACCCCGGCGTACTGGATCGCCTGCTGGAGCCTGTCATCGGGCTCGCCGGAGGCGAGACCCGGTGGCGGGTGACGACACCGTTAGCGGGGCGGCGACCTACCATATCTTGTGCCGGGACGCGTTCCGCCCGTCCAGCCATTCTGTACATGGGGTTGTTTTCGCACTTTGTCTTGGCGCTTGCCCCTCACGGCATGCCCGACTCTTTCTCCTCCGCCTTCTCGATCAACGCTTCGCTCACCGTCAGTTCGCGGCGGGGAATCAAAAAGATCATCGTCGAGGCGCAGGCGATCGACAGCACGACAATGGCGATGTTGAGCGGTACCGGCGTCGCAAAATGGCCGCCGAGATAGGCGCCGAACTGCGACACCAGCGCGCCCAGCCCCATCTGCAGGAATCCCATCGCGCCGGAGGCGGTGCCGGCGGCCTCGGGGCGGACGCTGATGGCGCCGGCCGCCGAGTTCGACATCACGAAGGCGTTGGCGAACATGACCAGCATCTGGGTGCCGAACAGCCATGACGGCGCCTGATTGAGGCCGATGACGCCCCACACGAGGTTGAGCAGGGCGCCGGCGAATTGCAGCGCCAGTCCGAACCAGATCAGCTTCTCCAGCCGGTGACGCGGCGAGGCGCGCGCGCAGGCGAGATTGCCGAGCAGGAAGGCGAGGCCGGTCGAGGCGAACCACGCGCCGTATTCGGCGCTGGAGCGGCCCATCTGCGTCACCACGATGTAGGGACCGCCGGCGGCAAACACGAAGATGATCTGCGACGCCAGCACCTGGCACAGCACATAGCCGATGAAGGCGCGGCTGGTGAGGAGACTGCCGACATCGCCGCGAAAGCCGCCGGGCTCGATGCGGTCGCGCCGGGTCTCCGGCAGGGCGACGGCGATCGCGACTGCGATGATGAGGGAGGCCGCCGTGATGACATAGAAGATGGCGCGCCAGCCGAACGCGATTTCGAGCAGGCCGCCGGTCAGCGGGCTCAGCATCTGCGCCACCATCATGACAGCGATCACCAGGCTGATCATGGCGCCGACGCGGTCGCGGTTGTAGAGGTCGCGGATGATGGCGCGGCTCACCACCATGCCGGTGGCGCCGCCGAGCGCCTGAAAGAACCGCGCCGCGATCAGCTGCGGCAAGGTTTCGGCGAAGATGCAGGCCGCACTCGCCATCACCATCAGGCCGAGCCCCGCAAGCAGCACCGGGCGGCGTCCGAACTTGTCCGACAGTGGTCCCATGATGATCTGCGAGCAGGCGATGCCGACCATGAAGAGCGACACCGTCATCTGCGCGATCGAAATGTCGCGCCCGAAAGCGGTGGCCAGCACCGGCAGCGCCGGCACCAGCATATAGAGCGAGATCGGCGCCACGCCGGTCATGGCGACCAGCAGCAACAGCGTGGTTCGCGACGTCGCGGGGCTGGTGTCGGTCCCCGGCGGCTTGCCCATCACTCCATGCATTCTGGTCGGCTTCCGTGGTGTGAATCGGACTGTAGCGCCATCGACGCTCGCGAATACGCCCGTTTCGGAATGCGGCTATTCCGTTTTCGGGAGGCGCTTGAATGTTGTGCGCGAGCGGGCCCGGCATGAAACCGTCATTGCGAGCGAAGCGAAGCAATCCATCTTGTCCTGGCGCTGCGATATGGATTGCTTCGTCGCGAATTGCTCCTCGCAATGACGCGCAGGGCTACGGAAGTCCGGATTATTCGGCCAGCGGCTCGGTCGCCGCATCGAGCCAAACCTTCGTCGCCTCATCGACATGCGGCCGCACCTCGCGGCGCACCCTGGCATGATAGTCGTTGAGCCAGTTCAGCTCCCCGCCATCCAGCATGGCGAGGTCGATCAACCGTCGGTCGATCGGCGCCAGCGTCAGCGTCTCGAACGTATTCATCGGCCTTTCCGCGCCCGCAATGTCGGCGGCAACCACCAGTTCGAGGTTCTCGATCCGGATCCCGAAACCGTCGGTCTTGTAGTAGCCGGGCTCGTTGGACAGGATCATGCCGCGCTTCAGCGGCGTGGTGCCGAGCTTTGAAATGCGCGCCGGGCCTTCATGCACCGAGAGATAGCTGCCGACGCCGTGGCCGGTGCCGTGATCGAAATCGATGCCGGCCTGCCACAGGAACTGGCGCGCCAGCGTGTCGATCTGGGCGCCGGTGGTGCCGTCGGGGAATACCGCGCGCGCGATTGCGATATGGCCGCGCAGCACGCGGGTGAAGCGGTCGCGCATTTCGGCGGTGGGTTCGCCGATCGCGATGGTGCGGGTGACGTCGGTGGTGCCGTCTTCATATTGTGCGCCGGAATCGATCAGCAGCAGGTCGCCGGATGAGATCCGCCGGTTGGATTTGCGGCTGACGCGGTAATGCACGATGGCGCCGTTCGGCCCGGTGCCGGCGATGGTCGGGAAGGAGACGTCCTTCAGCGCGCCGGTGTCGCGGCGAAACGTTTCCAGCGCCTCGACGGTGTCGATCTCGGTCAGCCCGCCCTTGGGCGCCTCGCGGTCGATCCAGGCCAGAAATCGCGTCAGCGCCACCGCGTCGCGGCGATGCGCCGTGCGCGTGCCCTCGATTTCGGTGGCGTTCTTCACCGCCTTGAGCAGGGCGACCGGATCGTTGCCGCGTACCGGTCTGCCGCTGGCCGCCAGAATCAGGCGGCTCAACGCGTCGGCGGCGGTGGCGCCGTCGAGCGCGATCGAGGCACCGGCCTGCGCCAGCGCCGTGAGTTTCGGTGTCAGCGCCTCCGGCTCCTCGACATCGGCGGATTGTTCGAGATGATCGCGGGCGCTGTTGGAAAGCTTGCGGTGATCGATGAACACCGTGGGCCGGCCCTCCTTCGGCACCAGCGCGTAGGACAACGGCAGCGGCGTATGCGAGACGTCGGCGCCGCGGATGTTGAAAGTCCAGGCCACCGCGTGCGAATCCGACAGCACCAGCGCCTCGACGCCGAGGCGCGTGATCTCGAGCCGGATCCGCCGCAGCTTTTCGGTTTCCGCCTCGCCGGAAAATTGCGCGCCGTGAATGGCGACCGGGCCGAGCGGCGGGGCAGGGCGCTCGGTCCACACCGAATCGAGCGGGTTGCTGTCGACCGCGACCAGTTCCGCGCCGGCCTTGGCGCAGGCCCCGGCCAGCCGCTCGGCTGCCGCAGAAGTATGCAGCCACGGATCAAATCCGAGGCGGTCGCCGGCCACCAGATGCCGGGCCAGCCAGCTTTCCGGCGGCGGATCGGCCAGCGGCTCGACCTGCCAGGCCTTGCCATCGACCTGTTTGGCGGCCTGCAGCGTATAGCGGCCGTCGACGAACACCGCGGCCTGTTGGGTGAGAACGACGGCCATTCCGGCGGATCCGGTAAAACCGGTCAGCCAGGCCAGCCGCTCTTCGGAAGGCGCGACATATTCGTTTTGTTGCTGATCGGCGCGCGGAATCACGAATCCCGTCAGCTTGCGCCGCGCCAGTTCCTCGCGAAACGCCGCCAGCCGCGCCGTCAGCGCGACGCCTGCCTCGGGGTCTTCGAATGTCTGGAAATGGGCTTCGAACATCGCGTGGTCACCTCTGGGATTGCGGGGAGAACTCCGCAATCTGATCCATATCAAGCCGATCTGGCATAAATTGTGCTTGAATATTAGCACCTGCATTAGACGGGATGGAACGATTGTTGTCACAAACACTTGGTTCCAGCGCTATCTGGGGGAAATCCGGGAGTGTTTCAACTCAACGACGAGGGGATACACAATGCCTGCTTTTACGTTTGAGAAGATCTCGCCCCCGGTTCGCCGTGGTCCGATTCCGTCGATCGAACAGAAGCAACGCGGTGTCATCGTCCAGATTCTGGACCGGTTGGTCGAGGCGCGCGTCAAGCGGACCAGGCGCCCGGAAAACGGCGTGATCGCCCGCCACGAGCCCAAGCCGCCGGACTAGATTTTCATCCCACGCGCTGCATCAGCAGGCTGCTCCAGCCTTCGATCTGAAGGTGCTTCCTGAGAACCAGCCCGCGCGCGCGATAGGCCGCGACCACGCTTTGGGCCTGCTGCGGCAAAAGCCCGGACAAGATCACCAACGCCGATGGCGCCAGATGCCGCGCCATCGGCGTTGCCATTTGCCGCAGCGGGTTGGCGAGAATATTCGCCAGCACCAGGTCGAACGGCGCTCGCCCCAGAAATTCCGGGGCCGAAAAGCCGGTGGCGGTGATGGCCTGCACCAGGTCGCCGACGCCATTCAGCCTGGCGTTTTCCCGCGCCACCCGGACCGCGAGCGGATCGATGTCGCTCGCCAGCACCTTCATCCGCAGTGCCCTGGCGGCGGCGATGGCGAGCACGCCGGTGCCGGTCCCGAGATCCAGCACACGGCGCGGCAAATGCGCCTTCAGCACCTCGTCGAGCAGCAGCAGGCAACCGCGCGTGGTGCCGTGGTGCCCGGTGCCGAACGCCAGCGCCGCCTCGATCTCGATGCCGAGCTTGTTGGCCGGCACTTTTGCGCGGTCATGCTGGCCGTGCACCACAAACCGCCCGGCGCGGACCGGGACCAGATCCGCAAGCGTCGCCTTGACCCAATCTTTTGCCTCGACCGTATCGAAGCTGATGTGCTGGGCGACCTCATCCCCGGCGGCGAGGCCGACCAGCTCGCGGATCGCGCCTTCGTCCGGCGGCTCGGCGAAATGCACGATGATATCCCAGCGCCCGCCGGCCCCCTCGAACGCGGTGATCGCGGCCTGGCCTTCGGGAAAACTCTCGTCCAGCAGATCGACCACGCGCCTGGCGGCCTGCTCGTTGCCGATCGCAAAGCTGGCGCGGCGGGTCGCGGGGGTGATGGCAGGGGTCATGGAAGGTCCGGGGAATGTGCGCGTCATGGCGGCGTGAGCCTGTCGGTACCAAACGCGGGGGGTGTCGGGTAGTGGCTCCGTTCGAATTCCCCCTCCCGGACCGCCGGACTCTCGCGGCCTTGTTTGCTATGCTGGCCGAAGAAGGACCGAAAGGACGCGCATATGACCGCGATCAATCGTGAATTTTACCGAAGCTGGCGCGGGCCTGCCCCGGCCGATCAGGAGACGTGGTGCCTGGTGTTTGACGAGCCCACCCGCCGCCTGCTGGTGCGTCACGAATGGCAGGCTTCAAGGCACAGCGGCTGCGACGAGTTCGAGGTGGCGGAATTCTTGAAGCAGGAGGGAGCCGCGCAGGCCGCCCTGATCGAGAGCCTGTTTCAGGTGCCGGCCGACGCCTAGGATTTCGGAACGTCCCTTGCTTCTTCGATCGTTGCGAGTTCCCGCGCGACGGCATCAATGTGCTTCTGGCGCTGGTTCCGGACGAACCAGAACGGAAGCGCAAAACTGATCAGGACCACAATGCCTTCGGCCAGCGCCGATTTCTCCCGGTCGATCCCGGTGAACGTTGTGACCAGGATGATGAGCAGTACCGCGCCGAAGGCAAACATGGAGCCCACTTCGCCAGGGCGATACTTGGGCTCCGGCGCGTACTGGCTGGCCCGTTCCTTTGCGGCGGCCTGATCCCGATCCTCAACAGTCATGGCACCCCGCTCTGCGCCGAGCGCTTCGACACATTAATGCGTGGCGGCAAGCTACAGGAGTTGTCCCGGAGGTCATACAGCGAACATATCGGGATTGTTCACAGGCTGACCACCGGGTTTTGCACAGGCGATTCACAGCCTTTTCCACCAAGTCATCCACTGGTTCTCCACAGCCTGTCCACCGATCCTTCAACCGGTTGCAGGCAGCCTTGCTCAACGCCCCGCTGACGGCCGCCAGGAGAGGTCGTCCGACCACAGATAGATCGCGATCGCGGCAAGGCACAGTACGATGCCGATCCAGAACATCGGCGAATGATGGATAGGCCGGGGCTTGTGAGCAGGGGAATTCATTCGATCAACCTCATTGGTCTGCGGGCTCTGCGCCCTCATTTGAACAACGCCCGGTGATCGCCCAAAATCACCCGCGCGGCGTTGTGGCCGGGGGCGCCGGTGACGCCGCCGCCGGGATGGGCGCCGCTGCCGCAATGGTACAGGCCTTTCAGCGGCCCGCGATAATCGGCATGGCCGAGCATCGGCCGCGCCGAGAACAATTGATTGAGCGTCAACGCGCCGTGAAAGATATCGCCGCCGAGCAGCCCGAACTGGCGCTCCAGGTCGAGCGGCGACAGGACCTGCCGTCCGATCACGCTTTTGCCAAATCCCGGGGCGTATTGGTCGACCGTCGCAATCATCAGATCGGCGACCTCGTCGCGGTGATCGTCCCATGACCGGCCGCCCGGCAATTCCGGCGCGACGTGCTGGCAGAACAGGCTGGCGACGTGCTGGCCCGACGGACACAGCGTGTCGTCCAATGTGGAGGGGATCAGCACCTCGACGACGGGTGCGCGGCTCCAGCCATGTTCGCGGGCGTCCTGCCAGGCGCGGTCCATATAGCCGAGGCTGGGCGCGATGATGATGCCGGCCGAGAGGTGATCGCCGGCGGCCGGCAGGGCGCTGAACGAGGGCAGGGCATTCAGCGCGACGTTCATCCGGAAGGTGCCGGAGCCGTTGCGCCAGTTCTTGATGCGGCCGAGGAAATCCGCCGGCAGCGCCTCCGCCGGCAACAGCCGCGTATATAGCAGTTTCGGGTTGACGCTGGAGACGACATACTTCGCGCGCACGGTTTCGCCGTTGTCGAGGATGACGCCGACCGCCCGGTCGCGCTCGACGATCACCTCACGCACGCCCGCATCCGTTTCGATCTCGACGCCATGGCCGCGCGCCGCCTTCGCCATCGCCTGCGTGATCGCGCCCATGCCGCCGATGGCGTGGCCCCAGACGCCCTTCTTGCCGTTCACCTCGCCGAACGCATGGTGCAGCATCACATAGGCCGAGCCCGCGGCATAGGGGCTGGCGTAATTGCCGACGATGGCGTCGAAGCCATAGAGCGCCTTGACCAGATCGCTCTCGAAGGTCTCGTCCAGCATCTCGCCGGCCGAACGCGTGAACAGGTCGAGCAGCGAGCGCTGCTGCGGCAGCGACAGTCTGTTGAGGATGTTGGCGGTGCCCAGCGCATTGAAGGCTTCGCGGATCGCGCCAACGCCGAATCCCTCGACGATGTTCGGCGGCGCCCGCAGCACGAAGGCGCGCAGCACGTCGGCGATCTCCTCCAACTCGCGGTTGAACGCATCGATGCTGGCGGCATCGCGTTCGCTCAGTTTTGCAATCGATTGATGGGTGCGGCCCTCGCCGGTCAGCAGATAGCTGCCATCGGGGGAGGGTAAAAAGTTCTGCGCGCGGCGCTCGACAATCCGCAGGCCGTGCTCGGCCAGTTTCAGGTCCGACACGATCTGCGGATTGAGCAGGCTGACGGTGTAGGCCGCGACCGAATTGCGGAACCCGGGATGGAATTCCTCCGTCACCGCGGCGCCGCCGACCACCTTGCGGCGATCCACCACTTTCACGCACAGGCCGGCCATCGCCAGATAGGCCGCGCAGGTGAGGCCGTTATGGCCGGCTCCGATGATCAGGACGTCGGTCTCGTTCATGTCCGCTTCAACAATGAGGTGTCATTCCGGGGCGATGCGAAGCATCGAACCCGGAAGCTCGAGATTCCGGGTCTGGTCCTTCGGACCATCCCGGAATGACGTCTTTCAACCCATAGCGAAGATGTGGATGTCAGCACAGTGCTAACTGACACTTGGTTCCGGGGCCTGCATTGCCCGTGATCTTGCCCTATGCTCTATCCAGTAGCCCCGGCGCCTTGGCCGGATTTCCGCCGCCGGCGCCCGCCGGGTTCAAGCCGGAGCTTTCATGAGTCGTTCTGATTCGTCCGCCGCCACGGATGCCGCTTCCGTTGCCCGGAACCGGCTGGTGCTGGTGGTCTATACGGCGGCGATCTTCGTCAGCGCGCTGCTGCTGTTCTCGGTGCAGCCGTTGTTCACCAAGATGGTGCTGCCCCGGCTCGGCGGCTCGCCGGCGGTGTGGTCGGTCGCGATGGTGTTCTTCCAGTCACTGCTGCTCGGCGGCTATGCCTATGCGCATTACCTGATGCAGCTCAGGAACCGCGTGTGGCCGGTCGCGATCCACCTGGTGCTGCTGGTGATCGCGCTGCTGACGCTGCCGCTGTCGATCGCGGGCGGCTGGGGCGAGCCGCCGACCTCGGGCTATGCGTTCTGGCTGCTCGGCCTGTTCGCGGTCTCGATCGGACTGCCGTTCTTCGCGCTGGCGGCCAACAATCCGCTGCTGCAGGCCTGGTTCGTGCGCACCGGCCACCCCAACGGTCCCGATCCCTATTTTCTCTATGCCTCCTCGAATATCGGCAGTTTCCTGGCGCTGCTGTCCTATCCGGTGCTGCTGGAGCCGATGTTCACGCTGCGCACGCAAAACCTGATCTGGACCGGCTTCTATGGCTTGCTGATCGTCCTGATCGCGGCTTGCGCGGTGCTGATGCTGCGCTCGCCCGTGATGGCCGTGGCCGATAGGCGAGCTGAGGATACCCACTCGCCGGTGCCGCCGTGGATGCTGCGCGCGCGCTGGATTTTCCTCGCCGCGGTGCCGTCGGGCCTCTTGATCGCGGTGACCGCGCATATTTCCACCGACGTCGCCGCGGCGCCGCTGCTGTGGGTGCTGCCGCTGTCGCTGTATCTGTTGACCTGGGTGCTGGTGTTCCAGTCGCGTCCCTTGCTGCCGCACAAATGGATGCTGCTGCTGCAGCCGCTGGCGATCGCGGGCGTGATCGTCCTGCTGGCCGTCGGCGGCGAGCAGAACCTGCTGTTGACGCTCGGCGGGCATCAGCTGTGCTTCTTCGTCATCGCGATGGCCTGCCATGGCGAGTTGGCGCGGACCCGCCCGGCCGCGAAATACCTCACCGGCTTCTATGTCGCGCTGTCGTTCGGCGGCATGGTCGGCGGCCTGTTCGCCGGATTGATCGCGCCGTTTACTTTCTCCTGGATCGCCGAATACCCGATCCTGCTGGCCTGCGCGGCGCTGTGCCGGCCGCCCGGCGGCAATGAGCGCCTGGCGCGATGGAGTTACTTGTACTGGCCGTTTCTCGCCGTGCTCGCGGTGGCACTGATGGCGCCGGCCTGGTCGACCGGCAAACTGTTCAGCTGGCTCGACGACCACAGGGTCTGGGTGATTGGTGCTGTCGGCGTGCTCTCGGCCTTGCTGGCGCTCGGGCTGAACGCCAACCGCTGGAAAATCTTCGCCACCGTCGCAGTGGGGCTGGCGCTGATCCGGGCCTATCCGCCGGATGCCGGCCGGGTCGAAACCGTGCGCAGCTTCTTCGGGGTGCACAAGATCGTGGTGACGCCGAACGGCCAGTATCACGTGCTGATGCACGGCACGACGATTCACGGCGCCGAGAAATACCAGAACGACGACGGCACGCCGGTGACCGGGCGGCCCGAGCCGATCACCTATTATCACAAGGACGGCGGCATCGGTCAGGCGATCGCGGCGATGCGCGAGCGCAAGGGCAGTCCGCTGCGCGTCGCGGTGATCGGGCTCGGCTCCGGCTCGCTGGCCTGTGCCTCCGAACCGGGCGAGACCTGGAAATTCTTCGAGATCGACCAGACCATGGTCGACAGCGCGAAGGATCCGAAATTTTTTACCTACATCAGCAAGTGCGATCCGGACATGAAGCCGGTGATCGGCGACGCGCGGCTGACCTTCGCCAAGGAACCTGCCGGCACCTATGACCTGATCATCGTCGATGCCTATTCGTCGGATGCGATCCCGATTCACCTCGCTACCGAAGAAGCGATGGAGATCTACAAGGAAAGGCTGGCGCCGCAGGGCGCCGTTGCGATGCACGTTTCCAACCGTCATCTGGAGCTGTCCAGCGTCGTGGTCGGGATCGCGGACGCCAACGACCTCAAGAGCTGGGTCTACAGCGAGGATACCAACCGCGACGCCGAATACATTTTCTCGACCACGGTGGTGATCTCGGCGCGCGAGGAGGCCGATATCGGCAGGCTGGCGGCATCGGACCAGTGGGCCCTGACCGAAGCCGAAGACGACCAGCGGGTCTGGACCGACGACTACTCCAACGTGCTCGGCGCGGTCTGGCGGCGGCTGAAGAAAGGCGAAGAGTAAGTCCGGATCGGCGATTACTCCGTCTCGCGCGGAACCATTCACGGTTGAGCCTGTTGGCTGCCCGACACGATCAACCGGAGACCATAATGAAAAAGCTCGCAATATCACTCATGGCTGGCGCAGGCGCGCTGCTTGCCACCTCGGCTTTCGCGGCCCCGCTGTCGAACGGCATTACGGCGACGCCTGACAGCAACATCGAACAGGTCCGCATGGTCTGCAACGAGAACGGCCGCTGCTGGCGCGAGCGCAGCGAACGCCGCGTCATCGTCCGGGAATCCTACGGTTATGACCGCGGTCGCCATTATGGCCATCGCAATCGCGGCTATGATCGCGGGGAACGCGGCGGCGTCGCCATCCGCGCGCCCGGCGTCAGCGTCGGCATCGGCTCCGGCCGTTACTGAGCGATATCTCTGATGGGACGGCCCCGACGCGTTGCGCGCCGGGGCCGTTTCTTTGCGAGCTCGTTTGGGATGTGAGCAATATTGACCGCAGGGAACTCCCTCGGTCAGTCCTGATAGGTGAACAGGCCGCGCGGCTGGTATTGCTGCCGTGGCTGGTAATAGCCCCGCGGCGCGTATTGCGGCGCATAGCCGCGATCATAGTAATATTGCTCGCGCGGATAGACCTGCGCCCCATAGGCGCGCCGGCTGCGCGGCGCCGGATAGCGCGCCTCGTTGGAAGAGCCGTCAGCCGGATAGATGTAACCGTCGTCGGCCTGTGCCTGAGGCAGTACGTGAGGCTGTACTTGCTGCTCGACCAGCGGCGCGACCTCGCCGGGCATGTCCGGCCGTGGAGCCAGCACGATCGGATCGCCGGCAGAGTTGAATTGCGGGGCCGCGTCGCGGCGCGCCACGGCGGTGTTGGCGCGGGGCCGCGGGTTGCGCGCCAGGGCTATCTGCGAGGAGCCGGTCAGCGTCACGGTGGCGTTGAGTACGCCGTCCTTTTGCACCAGCGCATACAGCGTCGCGGCGTTGGCGCGTGACAGCCGCACGCAGCCATGCGAGGCCGGGCTGCCGAGACGGTTCACGGAATCGGTGCCGTGAATGGCATGGCCCTGCTTGGTGAAGAAGATTGCGTGCGGCATCGGCGCGTCGTCGAATTCCTTGGAGTAGTGGTCTTCCTCCATCCGGAAAGTCTTGAAATTGCCGTTCGGCGTCTCATAGGCGGGCAGGCCGCTCGACACCGGCCACTGGTAGCGCTGGACGCCGTCGACTTCGACGGTCATCAGCTGCGCATTCTTGTCGACGGTGACGGCGATTTTGGCCTGCGCGGCGGAGCTGACGAACAGCATTAGACCGGTGACGGCAATGAGGAAGCAACGCATTCTACCTTGGCCTCCAGGCCCACAAATCCGTGCCACTGCACGCCACGCTCGCCGTCCCCCGGCATCAATATGCCCGGAATCCGCTCAAGGTTCCAGCCACCTGCGAGGGCATCGTTAATGGACCGCAGGGCGCCAGCATGGCGATGGCACGGCCAAATCGGGCGTGTCGATGCAATTTTCGCTGATCGGCGGCGGTCCCGTCGCCGATGGGCCTTGGCGAGGCAACCTTTCGGCCGCAGCGGCGTTACACACTCCCGCCCGGTCGATCCGTGGCGGCCAGCATCGAGGAATTCATTCAGATGAAGACGAAGATCCGCACTGCCGCATTGCCGGCCGACCTGCCGGCAAAATTCCTTCTGGCGGCGGCGGCGATCATCCTCGCGCTGCTCGCGATGCCGAGTTTCGGCAACGCCCAGGGGATCGTGCGCGGCGCTCAGGAAGGCTCCCGGGAAGGCAACCGGATCGCCGGCCCGGTCGGCGGCGTGGTGGGTGGCGCGTTCGGCGCCGGTGTCGGCGGCGCCATGGGCGCCGTCAAAGGCGTGTTCGGAATCAACGACCGCGGCCATCGCTGCCGCGGCTACTATGACCGCCGCGATCGGTTTCACTGCTATCGGTAAGCCGTCATTGCGAGGCGATGACGACGACACATCCACGACTGTCGTCGCCCGGCTTGACCGGGCGATCCAGTACGCCGCGGCTTCCGAGTTGAGCACACACCGCCTCTGGAATACTGGGTCGCCCGGTCGAGCCGGGCGATGACAGCCAGTGTTTGTGCGACGAGGCGCGTCAATTCTTCAGCCGATACCCGGTCTTGAAAATCCACCACACCAGAACCATGCAGACGACGAGGAAGCCCAGCGTCATGCCGACGCTGAGGCCGATGCTGACGTCGGCGATTTCATAAAAGCTCCAGCGGAAGCCGGAGATCAGATAGACTACGGGATTGAGCAGCGTGATGGTGCGCCAGCCCTCCGGCAGCATGTTGACGGAGTAGAAGCTGCCGCCGAGGAAGGTCAGCGGCGTCACCACCAGCATCGGGATCATCTGCAGCTTCTCGAAGCCGTCGGCCCAGATGCCGATGATGAAACCGAACAGGGAGAAGGTCACTGCGGTCAGCACCAGGAAGGTCAGCATCCACCAGGGATGCATGATGTGCAGCGGCACGAAAAGGGCTGCGGTGGCGAGAATGATCAGGCCGAGGATGATCGACTTGGTGGCGGCGGCGCCGACATAGCCGAGCACGATCTCGAAATACGACACCGGCGCCGACAACAGCTCATAGATGGTGCCGACGAATTTCGGGAAGTAGATGCCGAACGAGGCGTTGGCGATGCTCTGGGTCAGCACCGACAGCATCACCAGCCCCGGCACGATGAAGGTACCGTAGCTGACGCCCTCGACCTCGGCGATGCGCGAGCCGATCGCGGCGCCGAACACCACGAAATACAGTGAGGTCGACACGACAGGCGAGACGATGCTCTGCAGCAGCGTGCGCCAGGTGCGCGCCATTTCGAACAGATAGATGGCGCGGACGGCCCTGAAATTCATGACGCCCTCACCAGGCTGACGAAGATGTCTTCCAGCGACGACTGGCTGGTATCGAGATCTGAGATGCGGATGCCGGCGGCCCTGAGGTCGCTGAGCAAGCTGGTGATGCCGGTGCGTTCGCCTCTGGTGTCGTAATCATAGGTCACGGTGCGGCCATCGTCGGACAGTTCGAGGCCATAGGCCGCGAGGCTGGCAGGGATCGCATCGACCTTGCTTTGCAGATGCAGCTTCAGGTGCTTCTTGCCGAGCTTCTGCATCAGGCCGGCTTTCTCCTCGACCAGGATGATCTCGCCCTTGTTGATGACGCCGATGCGATCTGCCATCTCCTCGGCCTCTTCGATGTAATGCGTGGTCAGGATGATGGTGACGCCGGAGGCCTGCAGCGCCCGCACCACTTCCCACATACCCTTGCGCAGTTCGACGTCGACGCCCGCGGTCGGCTCGTCGAGAAACAGGATCTGCGGCTCGTGCGACAGCGCTTTCGCGATCATCACCCGGCGCTTCATGCCGCCGGACAAAGTGACGATCTTGGAATCCTTCTTGTCCCACAGCGACAGCTCCTTCAGCACCTTTTCGATATGGGCGGGGTTCTTCGGCTTGCCGAACAGGCCGCGGCTGAAGCTGACGGTGGCCCACACCGATTCGAACGCGTCGGTGTGCAGTTCCTGCGGCACCAGCCCGATCATCGAGCGCGCCGCGCGATAATCCCTGTTGATGTCGTGGCCGTCGACGGTGACGCGGCCTTCGCTCGGATTGGCGATGCCGCAGATGATGCTGATCAGCGTGGTCTTGCCGGCGCCGTTCGGCCCCAGCAGCGCGAAGATTTCGCCGCGCTTGATCTCGAGGTTGATGCCGTTGAGCGCCTTGAAACCGGAGCCATAGGTTTTCGACAGATTTGCAACGGAGATGATGGGAGTCATGCGGGGCTTTATGAAATCCGGATTGGAAATGCGGAAAGGGCCAGGGCCGTACTGCGGCGCGCCTGGGGCAGAGGAGGGGCGAGCAACCACAGATAGGAACGTTCCGGGCCTTGCGCAATCGCGGCGTCCGCTGAAAGGACCGTTCAAATATTCGCGAGATCGCCCGGATCCTTGGCCGCCTCGAAGCGGGCCACGAGGTCGGCGGGCAGCGCCACCAGTTGCGCCGAACGGTCGATCGAACCACCAAGGATAGCGGCAGCGGCGATCTGTTTGGCGAGCCGCGTGTATTCGGACCAGACCAGATGGAGCATCAAGGGCGGTTGCTCTCCGTCGGCAAGCATCTGCCCGCAGCGCTCATTGGCGCCTTCCGTCAGCCACCATCGCTGCGCCAATGTGACGAGCTTTCTGAAATGGCGGAGCGTTCCGGTCTGCTGCGCCAGCGGAACGCCCGCCAGCTCGGCGCAGTGGGTCAGCCAGTTGAGGCCGGCCAGGATGGCAATCGAGAAATCGACCGTCGCGGTGCCTGTGAAATCGATCACGGTGTTTTCGTGCGGGCGCTGGAACAGATAGCCGTCGATCATGTCGAGCTGGCGCGCAGCCTCGTTGAGCAGCCCGAATTCGCCACCCGGCACCGCGATCACATACTGCATGGCTTCCAGCCTTGTGTGATCCCACACCGAGGCCACATCGCCGCCCGGATCCGCCAGCGTTCGCTTGCAGGCGGGATAGATCAGTTTGCCCTGGTCGATATCAGCGAGATAGCGGGGGACGCGCTGACGCAGGTCCCCAAGGAGAGCGGCAGGTTGAGCGAGACCCGCCGGCTGTTGCTGTGCCGCCGGGCTCTTCTGCACTTTGGAATGCAACCAGCCGAACATGCCTGCTGCCCCCGATCATCGTTTCCCGCAGATGTTAGACCGGGGCGAAGAAATGATCGACTGCCATTTTTGCGTGCACGATCCCGGCGAAGCAGGCGGGATTCATTCCGCCGCGGGGGCGTCAGCTGGAAATTCGACGAACGCGATCACCGCGTCCTTGGCGTCTTCCAGGAATTCCGGATCGTTGCGCAGCTGCTCGATGGTGCTTGGCGGCTTGAAGCCGGTCGATCCATCTGGATTGATCCAGCCTTCGGCCGCAAATTGCAGCACGTCAGCGGCTTCCTCCATGGCTTCGTCGAAAGTGTCACCGCCGGTGATCACCCCCGGAAGATCGGGAAACGATACGCCGTAGCAGCCGTCAGCTTCCTTGTGCACCAATGCGACGTATCGCGGCATCGCCGCGTTCACTCCGCCGCGTGAGCGCGAGCAGGGAGTTGGACGAGCGCAACCATATAGGTCTTGATGTCGTCGGCGACTTCCGGATCGGACTTCAGCTCGGTCAAGGTTCGCGGGCGAGGCAGCGCCTTGCCGTCGGCCTCGAAGCTTTCGGCATACAGTTCCAAAGCTTCCGGTGCATTGCGTAAGGCCTCGTCGATATCGTCGCCTCCGGACGTGCAGCCGGGCAGATCTGGAAACCAGACGCCCACCGCGTGGTCCGGACCTGCATCCTCAATGATGGCAATGTAGTGTGCCAAGGCGAACCTCAATCCGGCTTCCATCCTGCCCCCTTATAAATGGCACGAACCAGGCCTTTTCCCAAGTCCTTCTTGGGATGCGGAACGACCACTGTTTCATCTGAGGCGGGATTCTTGAAAACGTGGTGAGAGCCGGTGACGCGAACAAGTGTCCATCTTTCCCGCTCAAGGCGGCGAATGATGTCACGGCTGTTGGTTAACATGAGGCGCCTCCCATCGAATCATATGACGGAAGGCCAGGGCCGGCTAGTCGGCGTTAAGGGAGAACTACACCCGCTCCACGAAACTATCGACCACCTTCTTCTCGCCGGCTTTCTCGAACGCGATGGTGAGCTTGTTGCCGTCGATCTTCACCACGTTGCCGTAGCCGAATTTCTGGTGAAACACGCGGTCGGCCAGCGTGAATTCCGAGGTGGTGCCGGTGGATTTCGCGATCAGCTCGCCTTCGATGGTCATCGGGCCGCGCTTGGCGGCGAAGCCGCTGCTGCGCGAGCCTGACGTATCAGCGCGCGTTGATGAAAACGGCGACTGGCTTTCGTTGAAACCGCCGCCGGCCTGGCCGCCGCCGCGGCCGCCGTTCTGGTTGCGGGCGCGGTTGGCCTGGGCGCGCTGCCAGCCCGGCGTCGAATAGCTGGAGCCGAAGGATTCGACATTGTCGAAGCGCGACGGGCCGTAACCGCCGGAGCCGCCCCAGCCGGAGCCGCCCTTGGATTCCGTGATCTCGACATTGTGCGCCGGCAGTTCATCGAGAAAGCGCGAGGGAATCGTGGTCGACCAGGTGCCGTGAATCCGCCGGTTGGTGGCGAAATAGAGTTTGGCGCGGCGGCGCGCCCGCGTGATGCCGACATGGGCGAGGCGGCGTTCTTCTTCCAGCCCGGCGCGTCCCTGTTCGTCGAGGGTGCGCTGGCTCGGAAACAGACCTTCCTCCCAGCCCGGCAGGAACACATTGTCGAATTCCAGCCCCTTGGCCGAATGCAGCGTCATCAGCGACACCGCGTCGTCCTCGGCGCCGCCGTCGCGGTCCATCACCAGCGAGATGTGTTCGAGAAAGCCCTGCAGGTTCTCGAATTCCTCCATCGAGCGCACCAGCTCCTTGAGGTTTTCCAGCCGGCCGGCGGCGTCGGCGGAGCGGTCCTTCTGCCACATCTCGGTATAGCCGCTCTCGTCGAGCACGATTTCGGCGAGTGCGGTGTGCGAGGTCACCTCGCGCTGCACCCGCCAGCGATCGAAACTTGCGATCAGGCCGCGCAGCGAGCCGCGCGCCTTCGGCTTCAGCTCGTCGGTGTCGACCACGGCGCGGGCGGCCTCGAACAGCGGCATGCGGCGCTTGCGGGCGTGGTCGTGCAGCATCTGCACGGTGGCGTCGCCGAGGCCGCGTTTCGGCACGTTGACGATGCGTTCGAAGGCGAGATCGTCGGCCGGCGAATTGATCACGCGCAGATACGCCAGCGCATCGCGGACTTCGGCGCGCTCGTAGAAGCGCGGGCCGCCGATCACGCGATAGGGCAGCCCGAGCGTGACAAAACGGTCTTCGAATTCGCGCATCTGGAACGAGGCCCGCACCAGGATCGCGATGTCGTTGAGCTTGTGGCCGTCGCGCTGCAGCTGCTCGATTTCCTCGCCGATGGCGCGGGCTTCCTCTTCGGAATCCCAGGAGCCGGTGACGGTGACCTTCTCGCCGTCGACGTCCTCGGTGCGCAGCGTCTTGCCGAGCCGGCCTTCGTTATGCGCAATCAAATGCGAGGCGGCGGCGAGGATGTGGCCGGTGGAGCGGTAATTGCGCTCCAGCCGGATCACCTTGGCGCCGGGAAAATCATGTTCGAAGCGCAGGATGTTGTCGACCTCGGCGCCGCGCCAGCCATAGATCGACTGGTCGTCGTCGCCGACGCAGCAGATGTTTTTCGGGGCGGTGAGGGGTGAGGGGGGAGCGGCATCGTCATTCCGGGGCGCACCGCCAGGTGCGAACCCGGAATCTCGAGATGATTCTTCGCGAGCTCCAGATTCCGGGTTCGTACCTTCGGCACGCCCCGGAATGACGGGGGAGTTCGTTGCCCCTGGAATGAGGGAGGACAGCGGCGCGCCTGCTCTCGTCGGCGCCTGCGACAGCAGGCGCAGCCAGAGATATTGCGCGACGTTGGTGTCCTGGTATTCGTCGACCAGAATGAACTTGAAGCGGTGCTGGTATTGCCGGAGCACGTCGGGATGCTCGCGGAACAGCCGGATGTTTTCCAGCAGCAGATCGCCGAAATCGGCGGCGTTGAGGATTTTCAGGCGTTCCTGATACAGCGCGTAGAGCTTGCCGCCGCGGCCGTTGCCGAATACTGCGGCTTCGCCGGGCGGTACCTGCGACGGCGTCAGGCCGCGATTCTTCCAGCCGTCGATCAGTCCGGCCAGCATCCGCGCCGGCCAGCGCTTGTCGTCGATATTGTCGGCGGCCAACAGCTGCTTCAGCAGTCGGACCTGATCGTCGACATCGAGTACCGTAAAATTGGATTTCAGCTGCACCAGTTCGGCATGGGTGCGCAGGATCCGGCCGCCGATCGAGTGGAAGGTGCCGAGCCATGGCATGCCCTCGACGGCCTGGCCCAGCATCTGGCCGAGCCGCAGCTTCATCTCGCGCGCGGCCTTGTTGGTGAAGGTGACCGAGAGGATTTCACCGGGGCGGGCGCGGCCCATGCTGAGGATGTGGGCGATCCGGCAGGTCAGCACCTTGGTCTTGCCGGTGCCGGCCCCCGCCAGCACCAGAACCGGTCCGTCCAGCGTTTCCACCGCCTCGCGCTGCTCGGGATTGAGCCCGGCGAGAAATTGCGGGACCGCGGTCGCCCGCGCGCGCGCGGCAATGCCGCCCGCCGCAGGCTGGTGCGCGGGGACGTCGTGATGGGGCAGCTTGTTCGGCTCGGTCATATGCGAATCGTCTTCCGCCCACGATGGCACCGCGGGGCCGTGAAGGGGAGCCTTCTTAGCAGGATTGAAGGCCATATAGGGATTTTGCGGCGGATTTGACAGGCTTTATCCAGTGCCAGGATAGGCGCCTGTTTCGCCGCCCCGCCATGACTTTGTTCCCGATGGTATCGGCAATTTGAGCGCTTTTCGCCCCTCGACGGCCTGGGAACTTCCATTACCAGCCCGGATTATTTCCACAGCCGATGCGCGGTCTCAGTCGCGCGGATGTTGAAACAGAAAGTGGAAAACAGAGGAGCCGACCATGTTGAGCTGGGTAGTCACGTTTTTGATCGTCGCGCTGATCGCCGGCATTCTGGGCTTCGGCGGCATCGCCGGAGCTTCCATCGAAATCGCCAAGATCATCTTCTTCGTTGCGATCATTCTGTTCCTGATCTCGGCCGTCGTCGGCCTGGCGCGCGGCCGGACGCGCGTTTGACCTGAGCCGTCATTTCGAGGGCATCGCGACCTTGCGGCCGATGCCCTCGGGGCGAGGTACCGTAGAATGGGCTTTCGCCAGAGCGTCGATGCGGGCGCGAATGTCCGGTGGAAACGGTGCGGTTTTCCGCACATTCATGTCCATGTGAAGGGTCATGTTTTCCGACGTGGCGGAAAGCCAGCCCTCGGTGGCGTGGCGCAATTCCTTGAAGGTGTGCAACCGCTTGTCATCGGCGGCGACCAGCAGGATCGACACCTGGACGGGATCGCCGAGATGAATCTCCCGCAAATACCGTACGTGGCACTCGGCGGTGAAGGTCGAGCAATTCCGCTCCTTCATGTAGCCGGGCCCGATCCCGATCCGGAGCCACAATTCGTCGATCGCCCGATCGAACATCACATTGTAATAGGCCATGTTGAGATGGCCGTTGTAGTCGATCCATTGCGGCTCGATCTGCATCACGGACGCCGGGAATGGCGCGGGCCGCTGCAGGACGTCGTCGCCGGCATCAATCATCGTCATCGTTCATTCCCGTCGGTTCGATCCATGCTCTCTTGACCCCTCATATATCCTTTGCCACGGTCGTCTCAAAGCCGGGGAGGAATTTTGCGTGGCGACAACGATAACCAACCATCCGAAGCGGCCGGAGCCGCAGGCGCTGAAGGGCGCTATTGACGCGCTGGCCGCGCGGTTCGGCAACCGGCTGATCACCTCGCAGGCGGTGCGCGACCAGCACGCCCATACCACGACCTGGCTGGCCTCGCAGCCGCCGGACGCGGTGGTGATGGCGCAGGAAACCCCTGACATCCAGGACGTGGTGCGGATTTGTGCCAAACACGGCGTCCCGGTGATCGCATTCGGTACCGGCACCTCGCTGGAGGGCCAGGTCAACGCGCCGGCCGGCGGGATCTGCATCGATCTGCGCGACATGAACAAGGTGCTTGCCGTCCACGCCGAGGATCTGGACTGCGTGATCGAGCCCGGCGTCACCCGCAAGGCGCTCAACGAGCACCTGCGCGACCAGGGCGTGTTCTTCCCGATCGACCCCGGCGCCGACGCCTCGCTGGGCGGCATGGCGTCCACGCGCGCCTCCGGCACCAATGCGGTGCGCTACGGCACCATGCGCGACAACGTGCTGGCGCTCAAGGTGGTGCGCGGCGACGGTGAGATCATCACCACGGGCACGCGGGCGAAGAAATCCTCGGCCGGTTACGACCTCACCCATCTGTTTGTCGGAGCGGAAGGCACGCTCGGCATCATCTCTGAGCTCACGATCAAACTGCGCGGCATTCCCGAAACCATCGCCGCGGCGGCATGTTCGTTCGAAACAGTGCGCGGCGCCTGCCAGGCCACCATTCTGGCGATCCAGACCGGTATTCCGGTCGCGCGCATCGAGCTGCTCAACGCCGAACAGGTGCGGGCCTGCAATTCCTATTCGAAGCTGACGCTGCCGGAAACGCCGCTATTGCTGCTGGAGTTTCACGGCAGCGAGAACGAAGTCGCCGAGCAATCGAGGAATTTCAGCGAAATTGCCAAGGAATGCGGCGGCGGCGACTTCACCTGGACCACGCGGCCCGAGGACAGGACAAAACTGTGGCAGGCGCGGCACGACGCCTACTGGTCGGTCAAGGCGCTGCGGCCCGGCGCCGGCGTGGTGGCGACCGATGTGTGCGTGCCGATCTCGCGGCTGGCCGATTGCGTCACCGAAACCGAAGAGGATCTGAAGCGTCTCAACCTGTTGTCGCCGATCGTCGGCCATGTCGGCGACGGCAATTTCCACTGCTCGCTGGTGTGCGACGTCGACAACGCGGAAGAGATGGCGCGCGGCGAGGACTTCATGCACCGGCTGGTCGAGCGCGCCCAGGCGATGGGCGGCACCTGCACCGGCGAGCACGGCATCGGGCAGGGCAAGCAGAAATATCTCGAAGCCGAGCTCGGCGCCGAGGCGATCGCCGCCATGCGCGCCGTCAAGGCGGCGCTCGATCCGCAGAACATTTTCAATCCGGGAAAGATCTTGCCGGCGGTGTAGGCCTTCGCACCGCGACTGCGCTACGCGCGGTAGCGTAGCGCAGTCGGTCCGAACGGCGGCTGGAGCTCTTGACGCCGTCGTTCCGGGATGGTCCGAAGGACCAGACCTCAGGTGCGCAATTGCGCACCGGGGAACCCCGAGATTCTCCGATGTGCAATTGCACATCGTAGTTCGATGCTTCGCATCGCCCCGGAATGACGAGATAGCGAATGCGGCTTCCCTTCTTCTACGGCTGGGTCATCGTCGTCGTGACGTTCGTCACCATGGCGATCGGCGTCAATGCGCGCACCGCGTTCTCGCTGTTCTTCCCGCCGATCGTCGACGAGTTCGGTTGGGAACGCGGCGTCACCGCGGGCGCCTTCTCGTTCGGTTTTGTCGTCTCCGCCGCGGTCAGCCCGCTGATCGGGCGGCTGATGGACAAGTACGGCCCGCGCGGGGTGATGGAACTCGGCGTCGCGCTGATGGCGGCGGGCCTGCTGCTGGCGCCGCTGACGACGCAGCCCTGGCATTTGTATCTGACCATCGGCGTCATGGTCGGCGCCGGCAGCGTCTGTCTCGGCTATTCCGGCCAGTCGCTGTTTCTGCCGAACTGGTTCATTCGCCGCCGCGGCCTCGCCATGGGACTGGCCTTCGCCGGCGTCGGCATCGGCTCCGTCACGCTGTTGCCGTGGGTGCAGTTGATGATCGAGCAGACCGGCTGGCGCACCGCCTGCACCGCGATGGGCATCATGGTCCTGATCGTGCTGGCGCCGATCAACCTGTTGCTGCGCAAGCGGCCGGAGGATGTCGGCCTGTTGCCGGACGGCGATGCGGCGCCGACGGCGACGTCCGCAAGACCGGTTTCCAACATCGTCGATCCGGTCTGGGCCGCCACCGACTGGACGCTGCGGCGCGCGCTGCGCACCGCGCGCTTCTGGTGGATATCATCGGGCTATTTCTGCGGATTGTACGTCTGGTACGCGGTGCAGGTGCACCAGACCAGATATCTGCTCGACATCGGTTTCAGTCCGACCGTCGGGGTCTGGGCCCTGGGCGTGGTCAGCCTGCTCGGCATTCCCGGCCAGATCTGGCTCGGGCATTTGTCAGACCGGGTAGGACGCGAATGGATCTGGGCCGTGAGCTGCCTGGGCTTTGCGATCTGCTTCGCGGCGTTGATCGCGCTGAAATTCTATCCGACCCTGCTGCTGGTCTATCTGATGATTTTGGCGCAGGGCGCGCTCGGCTACGGCATGACCTCGATCATGGGCGCCGTGGTGCTGGAGATCTTTCAGGGCAAGCAGTATGGCAGCATCTTCGGCACCATCATGCTGGCGGCACTGGCGGGCGGTGCCGCGGGGCCCTGGCTCACCGGCCTGCTGCACGACCTTACCGGCAATTACACCATCGCCTTCGCGATCGGGATTGCGGTGAGTGTGCTGTCGGCGGTCGCGATCTGGCAGGCGTCGCCGCGCAAGGTGCGCGCCGTTGCCGGCCAGATGCACAAGGCGCACGGCTGAGCCGCGCGAGCCTTCGTCAGGCCGACGTAATTCCCATCGCGCGCTGCAGATCGCCGATGGCGCGCAGGAAACTGTCGGCCGGCGTAGTCTCCGGATCGATCAGGCGGTGCAGGCGAAAGCCGTCCTCCATGGCGAGAACGACCGCACCGGTCCACGCCGGATTCAGGGCCGGATTCCGGCCGCTGTTCTTCGACGTGGTCTCGACGATGTCGGCGATCAGTTTGCGCCGGGCGCGCAGGCGCTTGGCGAGTTCGGGCCGGCGCTTTTCTGCGCGCGCCACGAACAGGATCATCTCCATGTGCAGCAGCGGAGAACGACCGAGCGGATCCTGCTGAGTGCGGTCCATGGTCTTCAGCGCATCGAGGAAATCGGCGAGGTTCTTGTGCCTGGCCAGCAGATTGTGCATGCGCTGAATCGACTGCTCGACGTGATTCTCGAGCATGGCGATGATCAGCTCGTCCTTGCTCTTGAAATTCGAGTAAAACGCCCCGCGGGTAAAACCGGCCGCGGTGGCGATGGTTTCGATGCTGGCGCCGCCGATGCCCTGTTCCTCGAACACCCGCGCCGCCGCCTCGAACAGCTTCTCGCAGGTATCGTCCCGGGTCGGTCGTGTTCGGACTCTTGACATCGGTCAATTTTACGTCAAAATGCAACTCGATACAACAGTGTATCCAATTTCGAATGGTCCGGACGCAACCGGACCTGCCCGAGGACGCCACTCCGCCCGAATGTGCGGACAATTCAGCGCGATAACGAATTGAGGTCACCATGAACGAGCATGTTCAGACTGCGACCAGCGCGCCGCTGTTCAATCCGCTGGCGCCGGAGTTCATTCGCGATCCCTATCCGCATTACGCGCGGTTGCGCACTACCGATCCGATGCACCTGACGCCACTCGGCATGTATGTCGCCAGCCGTCACGCCGAGGCCAGCCTGGTGATGCGCGACAAGCGCTTCGGCAAGGATTATCCCGAACGCACCAAGCGCCGGTATGGCCCCGACATCATGCAGGAGCCGATGTTCCGCAGCTTCAGCCTCACCATGCTGCAGCAGGACCCGCCGGATCACACCCGCCTGCGCGGCCTGGTGGCGAAGGCGTTTACCGCGCGCCGGGTCGAGGACATGCGCCCGCGCGTCCAGCAGATCGTCGACGAGACGCTCGACCGGCTCATTCCCCAGGGCAAGATGGAACTGATCGAGGATTTCGCATTCCGTCTGCCGGTCACCATCATTTGCGACATGCTCGGAATCCCCGAGGAGCATCGCGAGCTGTTCTATACCGGTTCGCGCAACAGTGGACGTATCCTCGAGCCGGTGCCGCTGTCGCCGGAAGAGATCAAGCAGGGCAACGCCACCAACGCGATGACCGAGATGTATTTCCAGCAGCTGTTCGAACTGCGGCGAAAGAATCCCGGCGACGACCTGACCACGCAACTGGTGCAGGCAGAGGAAGACGGCAGCAAGCTTTCCAACGAGGAGCTGACCGCCAACATCGTGCTTTTGTTCGGCGCCGGGCATGAGACCACCGTCAACCTGATCGGCAACGGTCTCCTGGCGCTGCATCGCCATCCCGACCAGCTGGCCCTGCTCAAGGCCAATCCGGCCCTGATCACCAACGCCATCGAGGAATTCCTGCGCTACGATTCCTCCGTGCAAATGACCGGCCGGGTGGCGCTGGAGGACATCGACGACCTCGGCGGCAAGAAAATCCCGAAGGGCGAAAGCGTGCTGTGCCTGCTGGGTTCGGCCAACCACGACCCGGCGGTCTATCCGGACCGGCCGGATAGCCTCGATATCACCAGGCCCAATGTCCGTCCGCTGTCGTTCGGCGGCGGCATCCACCATTGCCTCGGCGCCCAGCTGGCGCGGCTCGAGGCGGAGGTGGCGATCGCGACCCTGCTGCGGCGGCTGCCCGAACTGAAGCTGGATGACGCCGAGAATCCGGAATGGCGGCCTTCTTTCGTGCTGCGCGGCCTCAAGCAGCTGCCCGCCAGCTGGTAAGGGCGTCGTGACGGCTTCCTGCGCGGAGCCGTCGCAGGCAATGCTGTGACTTCGCCATAGTTGCCTCTATATATGGACCTGCTCCGGCGTTGATTTCAGCGTGCGGCGGGTGGGCCGTTCCGGGCCGCCATCGCGCCGGGGCGTGCCCAAAGGGAGACGCCGTGCAGACGACGCTGCTCGGACTGGCGATTGCCTTTATCATTGCGCTGGTGGCCGCACTGATCGGCCCGTACTTCATTGACTGGAACCAGTTCCGGCCGCAATTCGAGGCCGAGGCCACCCGGGTGATCGGCGCACAGGTCCGTTTCGCCGGCAAACTGGATGCGCGCCTGCTGCCGGCGCCGTCGCTGCATTTGCGCTCGGTGGTGGTCGGCGGCGCCAACGATCTCGGCAAGGTGCGGGCCGACAAGCTCGACGTCGAGTTCAGCCTGGGCTCGCTGATGCGCGGCGAATTGCGCGCCACCGAACTGACCGTCAATGGCATGGCGCTCGATCTCGGCCTGGATTCGCAAGGGCGCATCGACTGGCCGGCCTCGACGGGAAAATTCAATCTGGGATCGCTGGCGATCGACCGGTTGAACCTGACCGGCCGCATCGCGCTGCATGATGCGGCAAGCCGCGGCACGCTGGAGCTGAACGACATCGCCTTCAGCGGCGATGTGCGCTCTTTGGCCGGCTCGGTGCGCGGCGACGGCAATTTCGTGCTGTCCGGAACGCGCTATCCGTTTCGGGTGTCGTCCGGTCAGACCGCCGACGGCAACGGCACCCGCGTTCATCTCAACATCGATCCCGGGGCGCGGGCCTTGTCGGCCGATCTCGACGGCGTGCTGTCGTTCGAGGGACGCGCGCCGCGCTTCGAGGGCGCGCTGGTTCTGGCGGCGCCCGCCGGCCTCAAGGCCAATGGCGATGTTGCCATCACGCCCTGGCGGATCTCCGCCAAGGGCAAGGCCGATCCGTCCGCGGCGCGGCTGGAGCAAATCGAGGCCGTTTACGGCCCGGAAGACAGCGCGCTTAGACTAACGGGCGCCGGCGACATCCGCTTCGGCGCCTCGCCGCTGCTGCGTGCCACGCTGTCGGCGAAGCAGCTCGATGCCGACAAATTCGCCGCCAGGGGCAACCCCGCCGCCGAGCCGGTCCGGTTGTTGCCGGGGTTGCGTTCGCTGATGGCGGCGATCCCGCAGGCCACGCCGATCCCGGCCCGGATCGAGTTCAGCGCCGAGCAGATCATGTTGGGCGGCCGCCCGTTGCAGGGTATCACCGCCGGATTGCAGGCCGGCACCAAGGACTTGAGTGCAAAGGACTTGAATGCAAAGGCTTGGACGATCGACCGGCTGGAATTTCGGGCGCCGGGCGCGACCCGCGTGACCTTGAGCGGTTCGAACGCGCAAGCCGGCAGTTTCGCCGGCGCGCTCAGCGTCGATTCCTCCGATCCGGATGCGCTGGTGACCTGGCTGCAGGGCCGTACCGAGGTGGTCTATCGCAGCCAGAAGCCGCTGCGGCTGCGCGGCGACCTCGCCGTGGCCCCGGATCGCGTGGCGATCGAAGCCATGAAGGCCGAGATCGACGGCGGCGCCGTCGAAGGGCGGGTTGAGGTGTCAACGGCCAGGGGTGGTTCGCGGATCGATGCCGAGTTGAAGGCGGAACGTCTCGATCTCGACGCCGCAACCGCGCTGGCGCGGTCGCTGGCGGGGCCGCAGGCCGAATGGCCTGACGAGGCGCGGCTCACGCTCGATATCGGCCGCGCCACATCGGCCGGTCAGGAACTGCGCCCGCTGTTGGCGAAGGTCGGCTACGGACCGACATCGTTCGCGCTGGAGCAGTTGAAGATCGGTCAGGCCAGCCAGGTGATGCTGGAAGGCGCGGGGAGTTTCGATCGCGTCAATACGTCGGGGAAACTGACGCTGAATTCGAGCGCGGCGTCGCTCGGCCAGATCACCGCCCTGATCGCGCCGCTGGCGCCGGCGCTGGCGGCGCGGATCAATGCGATGGGAGCAAGTCCCGGCCCGGCGCGGCTCAGGCTGTCGCTCGATCTGGACAAGACCGCGCAGCAGGCCGATCGCGCCGATGCGCGCGCCGTGTTCGACCTCGATGCGCCCCAGCTCAAAGGCGTGATCACGATCGCGGCAAAGCCCGTCATCACGGCGCTCCACGGCATCGATCTGGCGGCGCTCGGGCGCAGCGAGTTCAGTCTTGAATCCAGGATGTCATCGGGGCAGGGCCGCCCCTTGCTGGTGGCGCTCGGGCTCGATCGCGCGGTCGCGGCGGGCGACGGCCCGGCGCAATTCGAAGGCTCGGTGACCGGCGTGTGGCGCGCGCCGCTGCGGCTGAAAGTGAAGATGTCGGGTAGCGGCCTCGATGCCGAGGCGGAAGGCACGGCCGAGCCGTGGGCGGCCGAGCCGAAGGCCAGCGTCAATCTGAAGGTTCGCAGCGCCGATCTCGGGCCGCTGCTGGATCTCAAGGCGTCGGATACGCTGGCGCAGAATATCGGCCTGTCGGCGCGCGTTTCGCTCGCCGGCAACCGGCTGGCCTTCGACGATCTCGACAGCGCGATAGCGGGCTCGCGGCTGCGCGGCCGCCTGGCGCTGGTCCTCGGCGACGAAAAGAATGTCGAGGGCGAGATCGGCCTCGATACGCTGGATCTCGCGCCGGCATTTGCGCTCGCCATCGGCGCCGCTGGGCACGACGCTGCCGAGCCGCTCGGGTCCGGGTTCTCGAAAGGCTGGCGCGGCCGTGTCTCGTTTCAGGCGCTGCGCGGCGCGCTTCCCGGTGGCGGTGAATTGCGCCCGGTCAGCGGTGTCCTCAGGGGTGACGGCCAGTCGCTGAGCTTCGAAGCCATCACCGGCGGCATCGGCGGTGGCGAGGTGAGCGCCAGTATCGACGCCAGGCAGACCGGCAATGGCATTGCCTTGAATGCGCGGGTTCAGCTCAGCGGCGTCGATGGCGCGGCGCTGCGCTTTCGTGGGCTGAGGATGCCGGCGGGCCGCGCCTCGATGCAGATGACGCTGGCAAGCCAGGGCCGCAGCGCGTCGGCGCTGACGGGGGCGCTGTCCGGCAGCGGAACGGTGACGCTTGAATCCGCTGCCATCGCCGGGCTCGATCCGCGCGCTTTCGACGCCGCGATCCGCGCCAGCGACGGCGGACAGGCGACCGACGACGTCAAACTGCGGCAGATCGTCGAGCGGGGGCTGTCGGCAGGCTCCCTGTCGGTCAAGTCGGCGCAGATTCCGTTCAGCATCGGGGACGGCCGGATCCGCATCGGGTCCAGCACGCTGGATGCCGAGGGCGCGCGCGCCATCGTATCGGGCGGATACGATATTCCCGCCGACCAGGCCGACATCCGCGCCAGCCTCGTTTCGACGGCGGTCGGATCGGCCAGCAGTCGCCCGGAGATTCAGCTGTTCGCCGCGGGCCCGCCCGACGCGCTCGATCGCACCGTCGATGTGGCGGCGCTGTCGTCATGGCTGGCGGTGCGGGCGATCGACCGCGAAACAAGACGGCTCGATGCGATCGAGCGCGGCGAGCCGCCGCCGCCGTTTTCAGCCTCGCTGCCGCCGGCGACCACGGCGCCGTCGGGGACGCCTGACGCGGTGCTGCCCGGCCTGCCAACTTCCGAGGTGCCGATTCCCGGCCGCGATCCGCGCCGGCCTCCGCCGAAGGCCAAGGCCGTCATTCCGCGTCCCCCGGCTGTACCGCCGGCTCCGGGCGCCGCAACGCCCAGCGTGGCAGCTCCTGCAGCAGCAAGGCCCGGCGCGGCGGCGCCCCCTGCGCCGGTCGCGAGCCAGCAGGCGGCACCGCTGCCGCCGCCGATCGAGGTCAGGCCGGCACCCGGTTCCGCTGTTGCGCGGCCGCCGAAGCTGCGGCCGCCGCTGGTGCTGACGCCGCCGGTAGCCGCTCCTCAATGACCTGATGTTAACGTGCCGCCCGGGCGCGCCAGGACGCTTCGCGCGGGGCATTTGCCCGAAATATGCCAGATGGCGCCGATCCCCGGGCGCTAGCCGCAGCCGCGTTTAGGTGCCGGAGATCAACGACTTCCCGGCAATTTGAGCGAATTTTTAGAGATAATACTTCTTTGCCAACTTTACGGAAAACTCGGGTTTGCCCGCTAGAGTTCCACCGTGCGCAGATTTGCGCAGGTTGGTTGCGGTCCAGGGTTTGAAGAAAATGAGTGCGGCAAAATCGTTTCTTACGGATCTCGACCAAGCGGTGTCGCGGGGGACCGCCGAGAGCCGCACCCGGGCGCTGTGGCATACCACCGACCTGATGATCACCGGCCGCTACAGCGAGGACGAAATCTGGACCTTCGGCGAGGTCATCGGACGGCTCGCGGACGAGATCGAAGTGGCGGCCCGCGCCCAGCTGGCGCGGCGGCTGGCCCGCTTCGACAAGGCCCCGGTCAATATCATCCACAAACTCGCCTTCGACGATTCGATCGAGGTCGCCGGCCCGATCCTGCGGGAGTCCGACAAGCTCGAGCCTTACGCGCTGGTCGCCAACGTCTGCACCAAGGGCCAGACCCATCTGCTCGCGATCTCGAAACGGGGATCACTCGAAGAGACCGTCACCGACGTGCTGGTGACCCGCGGCGACCAGGAGGTCGTGAACTCCGTCGCCACCAACAGCGGCGCGCGCTTCTCGGATTTCGGCTTCCTGCACATGATCCAGCGGGCCGAAGGCGATTCCATTCTCGCCGAGCAGCTCGGTCTGCGCGAGGACATCCCCCGGCATATCTTCCAGCAGCTGATCGCCAAGGCGTCCGACGACGTCAGAAAGCGGCTGGAGCAGGAGCGGCCGGCCATGGTCGACCAGATCAAGTCCACGATGTCCGACGTCGCGGGCGAGCTGCAATCGAAGTTCGGCCCGGTATCGCGAAGCTATTTCGTCGCCAAGCGTTTGGTGACGGCGCAGCATCGCCAGGGCAATCTGAACGAGAACAGCATCTCGCTGTACGCCAGGTCGCACAAGCTGGAAGAGGTCACGATCGGACTGTCCTTGCTGTGTTCATTGCCGGGCGACGTGATCGAGCGCGCCATGCTGGACAAGAACCGGGAAACCCTGCTGATCCTGGCCAAGGCCCTCGACTTCTCGTGGGCGACCACGATGGCGCTGCTGTTTCTCGGCGCCAAGGATCACCGCATCACCGCCAACGAATTGAGGGAGCTGGAAGGCGAATTTGGCCGCCTCAACCTCAAGACATCGCGCAGCGTTCTGGAATTCTATCAGTCCCGCAAGAACGCCGGGGATGGCGATGCCGGCCCGAAGCGGCAGCCGGCGGTTGCCGTGCGATGAGCTGGTGATCCGAAACAGTCCGGGGAAATCGGCGATGAGCGCACTCTCATTCGGCACAGCTTCACGGGAACGCCTCGGCGTTGCTTCCGGTGAACCGAAGCCCGACGCGTCCTCGGTGGATATGGCCTGGCTCGTTCTCGAAGCCGCCAACGATCTCGGCGACCACGAGACCGTCGAGGCTTGCCGCCGGGTGATCGATGCGAGCCTGAACGGCAGGCTTGCCCCGCCATCCGACGTTCACCTCATCGTCGATTATTTCAGGTGATGTGAGGTCGGCCTGGCCCGTATGCCGTGCCGGTGCCGCGGGTTTGCGAATCCCCGGCGATGATGCATCATCAATCATGGACTCACTCGCGGCCGTATTTCGTGAGGTCGGCGCTCCCCTCTCGATCGAGCGCATCATGCTGGATCCTCCGGGACCCAGCGAGGTGCTGGTGCGCGTTGCCGCCGTGGGCCTGTGCCGCACCGATTATCATGTCATGCGCGGCGAGCGCCGGGTCGCGATGCGGCCGATGGTGCTTGGCCACGAGGCCGCGGGCGTCGTCGAAAAAACCGGCGACGCGGTCGGCGGCATCCAGCCCGGCGATCACGTCGTTCTGACCTTCATCCCCGGCTGCGGAAAGTGCCACTGGTGCCGGCGCGGTCTGCATCATCTGTGCGCCGAGGGCGCGCGCATCACGCAGGGACCGCAACTCGACGGCAGTTACCGCCGGCGTGACCGCGACGGCGTCGCGGTTGGCGCCTTCTGCATGATCGGCGCCTTTGCCGAACGCGCCGTCGTCGATCAGGCGTCCGTCGTCGTGATCGGCAAGGACATCCCGTTCGATCTTGCCAGCCTCGTCGCCTGCGGCGTGCCGGCCGGCGTCGGCGCCGCGCGGCAGCGGGCGCGGGTGCAACCCGGCGAAAGCGTGCTGGTGGTGGGCTGCGGCGGCGACGGCATGAACGTGGTCCAGGGCGCGCGGCTGTGCGGCGCCGCAAAAATCATCGCCGCCGATATCGTGCCGGCCAAGCTCGACTGGGCGCGCGGGTTCGGCGCGACGCATGGCGTCAACGCGGAAGGCGATGCGCTGATTCGCGCGGTGCACGAGCTGACGGACGGAATCGGCGTCGATCATGCCTTCGTCTGCATCGATCCGCCCTCGACATTGCTTCCGGCATTCCGCGCCACCGCCAGGGGCGGCAACGTCGTGGTCACGGCGCTGACGCCCGACACCGTGACCGAGATCAAAATTCCGCCACTGGAGCTGTTCGTCACCCAGAAGGCCATCATGGGCGCGGTGTATGGCTTTGCCAGTCCGCGCCTGCAGATTCCCGAGCTGCTGGCGCTATACCGCAAGGGTGACCTGAAGCTGCGCGAACTGATCACGCGCACCTACCGTCTCGACGACATCAACCGCGGCTATGCCGATCTCGAAGCGGGCAGAAATCTGCGCGGCGTCGTGGTGTTCGATGATTAGCCAGTGCGGGCAAGGCACGCCGGCTGGCCGCTAGCCGGCCCCCAGCGCCATGGCGATATTGTACGTCGCAAAACTCGCGGCATAGGCCAGCGCGAACATGTAGCCGAAGGTGACCCACATCCAGGTCCAGCTTCCGGTCTCGCGCCGGATCACCGCCAGCGTCGAGGCGCATTGCGGCGCGAAGATGTACCAGGCCAACAGCGACAGCGCGGTCGCCAGACTCCATTTCGTCGCCAGCAGCTGTCCGATCTGCTCGGCCGCTTCCTTGCCGCCCTCGATGGCGTAGACGGTGCCGAGCGCTGCCACCGCGACTTCCCGCGCCGCCATGCCCGGGATCAGGGCGACGGCGATCTGCCAGTTGAAGCCGACCGGGGCCAGCAGCGGCTCCAATGCCTTGCCGATCATCGCAGCGAGGCTGTAGTTGATGGCGGGATCCGTCGCGCCGGCCGGTGGCCGCGGGAACGACGCCAGAAACCAGATCAGGACCATCATCGAGAAGATCGTGGTTCCCGCCCGCTGCAGGAACATCATGGCCCGGGTGTAGACGCCGATCGCGATGCTGCGCGGGCGCGGCATCTTGTAGTCGGGCAGTTCCAGCATGAACGGCGCCGGGGCATAGTCGCGCCACATGAAGAATTTGACCAGGAACGAGACGCCGAGCGCGCTGGCAATGCCCGTGGCGTAGAGGCCGAACATGACCAGGCCCTGCAGACTGACAAAACCCCAAACCTGTCTGGCGGGGATGAAGGCGGAAATGATCAGGGTGTAGACCGGGATCCGCGCCGAACAGGTCATCAGCGGCGCGATCAGGATGGTGGTCAGGCGGTCGCGGCGGTTGTCGATCACCCGGGTCGCCATGATGCCGGGGATCGCGCAGGCGAAACTCGACAGCAGCGGAATGAAGGCGCGGCCGTGCAGGCCGGCGCCGCCCATGATGGGGTCCATCAGGAACGCCGCGCGCGCCATGTAGCCGAAATCCTCCAGCAGCAGGATGAACAGAAAGATGATGATGATCTGCGGCAGGAACACGATGACGCTGCCGACGCCGGAAATCACCCCGTTCTGCAGGAAGCTCTGCACGAGGCCCGCGGGCATTGTGTCGTGAACCAGTTGCCCGAGGGCGCCGAAGGCCGAGGCCAGCAGCTCCATCAGCGGCTGGGCCCAGGCGAACACCGCCTGGAACATCACGAACAGGATCAGCGCCAGGATCGCGAGCCCCGCCACCGGGTGCAGCACCACGGCGTCGATCCGCGCGGTCCAGGTGTCGGGCCGGGTCGGCAGGCTGATGGTCGCCGCGATGATGCGGTCGGCTTCGCGCTGGGTGGCGCGCAATTGCGCGACGGTGAGCGGCTGCCACAGGTTCGGCTGCACGGGGTGCGGGACTTGCGCCGCGATCAGTTCGTCGGTCCGGCGCAACAGCTCGGCGGTGCCGCCCTTGCGCACCGCGATCGAGGTGACGACGGGCACGCCGAGCGCCTGGCTGAGACGCGGCACGTCCACGGTGACGCCTCGGCGCGTGGCGATGTCGAACATGTTGAGCACCAGCATCAGCGGCCGGCCGGTGCTCTTGAGCTCGAGCAGGAGGCGGATCGTCAGCCGCAGATTGGTGGAATCGGCGACGCAGAGCACGAGATCGGGCAGCGCCTCGCCGGGTGTGCGGCCGAGCACGATATCGCGGGTAATTTCTTCATCGGGGCTGCGGCCGCGCAGCGAATAGGTGCCGGGCAGATCGACCAGCGATACCTGGCGCCCCAGTGGCGTGACGAACGAGCCTTCCTTGCGTTCCACCGTGACGCCCGGATAGTTCGCGACCTTCTGGCGGCTGCCGGTGAGGGCATTGAACAGCGAGGTCTTGCCGCTGTTCGGCGTGCCGACCAGGGCGAGATGCAGCAGCGGAGCTTCCATCAATCAAATTCCGGTCGCGTCAGGCGACGATAATGGCCATGGCCTCGCGCCGGCGCACCGCGATCGTGACGTTCTCGACGCGGACCGCGATCGGATCGCGGCCGACGATGCCCTCATGCAGCACCTCGACTCGCGCGCCTTCGACGAAGCCGAGTTCGATCAACCGGCTTTCGAGTTCATCGGCCGACAGCGCAGAGCCGGCATTGCCGGCGGCGAGGTGCTGGATCACGCCCGAATAGCCGCGCTTGGCCAGACCCAGGGGAATCCCGATGGGAATTCCCAAAGAAGCGTCCAAGGGAGCGTCCAAGGGCATCGCGGAGGGCAATTGCGGATGAGCGCCGTTCGGTTCGGTCATGGTTTGTATTTCCAACCGGCGGCGGGCCGGTCAAGGCTGGCGCTCGAAATGCGGTTGCACCTTAGAGCGATTGTAAACAACTGACACGCCTTCGGATCGATGCGGTCCCCTGCAACCCTTAAACGCCGCAAAAGCGAGCCCGTATTGATCCAGCGCAATTATTCTCCGGCCCCGAAATTTCCGGGGCAATGCCCCAGGAATTCCTCGGGCAAGGCGGGGTTTACAACGACAGTTGGAGGGATCGCCAAACGGGAGCGCGCGCTGAAAGCCGACCCGAACCATCTGCTGACCTGGCAGTATTACGGCCTGTGGCAGATCGAACAGGGCAACCGCGACTCCGCGCAGTATCATCTGAGCCGGATCGCCGCGATCTGCGGCACAGCTTGCGCGGAGTACCGCTCACTGGCCGCTGCACTGGAAAAGGCTCCGAGCGCCGGCCTCGTATATTGAATTCAGCGGTGATGTCTTGCGGGCGCGCCTTCAGGCCGGCGTCGCTGCGCTCTAGCCAGACCGGACTAACCCTGCGGCTTCGAATCCAGCCCGGCGGCCATGGCGCGGGTGCGAAAGTAATCCAGCACGAACAGGCGAATGGCCGACGACAGATTGCCCTGCTGGCGGTTGGAGTCGATCTCGCCCACCAATTCGGACAGCGTCATGTCGCGCAGGCCCGAGATTTCCTTCATGCCGTTCCAGAATGCCTCTTCGAGGCTGACGCTGGTCTTGTGGCCGGCGACCACGATCGAGCGTTTGACGACCGGCGACTTCATGATGCGTCCTCGCCGTCGATGCGGTGCTGATCCAGCAAATTGTTCGCACGGGTCTCGCGTTGTTGGTCCAGCGCGCGTTCGGATTTGGTTCGGCCGAATCGCGTGCGGTTGGCGTCGGCCTGCTTGGCCGACGCGACGCGCTCGGTGCGCTTCTTGAACCGCTTCAGGTTGACCACGTCCCCCATGCCTGCCTCCGTCATCCAAATATCGAAGGACAAGAAAAGTACTTGCGAAGGCAAGAGTACTTGCGAAGGCATGAGTGGTCGTTGTGCGCCTTGGCTGGCTCGGCGCGATGCGCCCTGGCTGGCTCGGTCGTCATCCCAGGAAATCCCCGTCAGTGCCTTTTGATAGCATCAAAAAATGCGTTTCGCTCTGCGAAAACCAAATATTCTTGGGCTCTACCATGAGCTGGATCAATAATGGTAGCGGACCAGCCTAAGTCTTTAGCTATTATGATCTATAACGATAATGCTGCCCCCGTAAACAAACGGGGACCCCGTAGTTTCCCGGGGTCGCTGCGCGATCAGCCCGGGTGTGTCATTTTGTCCGGCTGCACCAGCCGGTCGAATTCCTCAGCCGAAACAAATCCCAGCCGCACCGCCTCTTCGCGCAAGGTGGTGCCGCTTGCATGGGCCTCCTTCGCGACCTTGGCGGCATTGTCGTAGCCGATCTTCGGCGCCAGCGCCGTCACCAGCATCAGCGAGCGTTCCATCAGATCATGGATACGTTTTTCATCCGCGCGAATTCCGTCGACACAATTTTCCGTGAACGAGCGGGTGACGTCGGCCAGCAATTCGATGGAATTCATCATGCAGTGCGCCATCACCGGCTTGTAGACGTTCAATTCGAAATGGCCCTGGCTGCCGGCGACGGTGATGGCGGTCTGGTTCCCGAACACCTGGCAGCACACCATGGTCATCGCTTCGCACTGAGTCGGGTTGACCTTGCCCGGCATGATCGACGATCCCGGTTCGTTTTCCGGCAGGATCAATTCGCCGAGGCCGGAGCGCGGACCGGATCCGAGCAGGCGGATGTCGTTGGCGATCTTGAACAGCGCGGTCGCCACGGAATTGATGGCGCCGTGCACGAACACGTAGGCGTCGTTGGCAGCCAGCGCCTCGAACTTGTTGGGCGCGCTGGTGAACGGCAGTTTTGTGATCCTGGCGGCGTGCTTCGCAAACAGTTTTGCGAATTTCGGCTTCGAGTTGAGGCCTGTGCCGACCGCGGTGCCGCCCTGCGCCAGCGGGTAGAGATCCTTCACCGCTGTCCGCAGCCGTGCGAGGCCGCTCTCGACCTGCGCGGCGTAGCCCGAGAATTCCTGGCCGAGCGTCAGCGGCGTCGCGTCCTGGGTATGGGTGCGGCCGATCTTGACGATACGCGCGAACGCCTTTTCCTTCTTGCGCAGCGCGCGGTGCAGATCGCTCAGGGCAGGAATGAGATCGGCGATGATGCGTGTCGCGGCGGCGATGTGCATCGCGGTCGGGAACGAGTCGTTCGACGACTGGCTCATATTGACGTGATCGTTGGGATGAACCGGCTTCTTGCTACCGAGTTCGCCGCCCAGGAGTTCGCTGGCGCGATTGGCGATCACCTCGTTGAGGTTCATGTTGGTCTGGGTGCCGGAGCCGGTCTGCCAGACCACCAGCGGAAAATGATCGTCCAACTTGCCCTCGATCACCTCGCGCGCGGCGCGGACGATGGCGCGGGCGCGGCGGGCGTCGAGCAGTCCCAGTTCGCGATTGGTTTCCGCGGACGCCAGCTTGACGATGCCGAGCGCGCGGATGATGTCCATCGGCATCCGGTCGCGGCCGATGCGGAAATTGTGTCGGGAACGTTCGGTCTGCGCGCCCCAGTAACGGTCTGAGGAAACCTCGATCGGACCGAAGCTGTCGGTCTCGCTGCGGGTCGATTTGGAACGCGATGGTGCTTTCGACCGAGCCATCCGGGATATCCATTGCGCGAGGGCGTTGTGGATTACTTCTTGCGGAAGCGATCCAGCCGCACCACCTCGGCGCCTTCGCTCGGCCTGGCCGGCTCGTCCCTGGTCTCGGCGGCCGGCGCCGGAACGGGCAGGGCGGAGGGGGCGGGGACCGCCGGAACGTTGGCCGCCGGCGCCTCGGCTGCCGCGTCGGCGGGCTCGAACTGCAGGCCGAACTGAACCGAGGGGTCGAAGAAGCTCTTGATCGAGTTGAAGGGGACCACCAGCCGCTCCGGAATGCCGCCGAACGACAGGCCGACTTCGAAGCGGTCTTCGGTCACCACCAGGTCCCAGAACTGGTGCTGCAGGATGACGGTCATTTCTTCCGGATACTGCGCCAGCAGCCGCGGCGACAGCTTCACGCCGTCGGCGGTGGACAGGAAGGTGATGAAGAAATGATGCTCTCCGGGCAGGCCGTGCTCGGCGGCGTCGGTCAAGACGCGGCGCAGCACCCCGCGCAGCGCGTCACGCGCCAGCACGTCGTATCGGATATGATCGGTCGCCATTATCAGGTCCTGTCACGTTCAAAGGTATTTTGCGGATCGGCAGCGCAGCCTCTAGTGCCCCGACTCGCCTGTTCCGTCCATGCTACCCCGGCGGCGGGCCGAGGTCAGCAGCCGTTGCCGCCGATGGCTGGAAATTCCAGCAGGTCATTCGAACAGCAGGCAAATCAAATGAAGCGGAGGCTTCGGTTGCCAGCTGCCTCCAAACCCCGCCCAGAGGAGCGACGGCAGTTCATATTTCGATGGCCGATGAACCGGCAGCTTCGATATAGGAGGCAACTGCCCGGAAAACAGGGCTGGAACGGCGCATTTGGAACTGGAATAGCCCCCAAGAAGAGGGGCTGCCTGAAATACGGTGGCCTTGACCGAGCCGCCGTTCGGCTGCCGCTGCCGGCGGTGTTGCTGGTGGCCATCCCGCTCAGCATCGCCGTCACGCTTGTCATGCGGCGGCGGGTTGCGGCATGGATTCGGACCTCAATCCGATTCTAACCTTGGCCTGGACCTTCGGGCTGATGTCGTTGTTCGCGGTCGGGGGCGCCAACGCCGCCATTCCGGAAATGCACCGGGTGGCGGTCGAAGTTCACCACTGGATGACCGACAAGCAATTCGCCGACGTGTTCGCGATATCGCAGATGTCGCCGGGACCGAATGTGCTGATCGTGACACTGGTCGGATATTCCGTCGCCGGAGTTGCAGGCGCGCTGCTTGCAACGCTGGCGATGTGCGGATCGACCGCCGTCGTTGCCTATTACGTGAGCCGCTTGCTGGCGCGGTCGACTCAGTCGCGCTGGCCTGCCATTATCCAGACGGCTTTGGTACCGCTGTCGATCGGGCTGATGGGCGCCAGCGGCCTGATTTTGGCGGTGACTTCGAACCGGACCTGGGCCGCCGCCCTGGTAATCGTCGCCACCGCGGCACTGGCCCTCGCCACCCGGCTCAATCCGTTCTGGATGCTGCTGGCCGGGGGGTGTTTGGGTTTCGCTGGCGTTATCTGATGAAAATCGGTAGGCAGGTTCGCCGGACCGGCATCAGGGCCATCCAAAGACAGAATGGGCGTCAAGCCTGTGCGGGGGAGTGAGACGATGAGTGATACGCCGAGTCATGGACCGGTCAAATACATCATGCCGAAATGGATACGCGGTCCGCAGGATTTCGTCGGCGGACTGGCGATGGTTGCCATCGCGGTATTCGCGTTGTGGGCATCGAGCGACCTGCAGGGCATGCGCGGATTTTCGTTCGGGGCCGGAACCGCGCCCCGGATGTTCGCCTACCTGTTGCTTGGGCTCGGCGCCGCGATAGCGATCGTCGGTCTTGTTAAGGATGGCGAGCATATCACCACCTATGCGTGGCGAGGCCCGCTGTTCGTATCGCTGGCCATCCTGTCCTTTGCGGCGACGATCCGCCCGATGGGCCTGATATTCGCGGCATTCACCAGCTTCCTGATCGCGGCGCTGGGCACGCCGGAAACGCGATGGAAGCAAACCATCATCGTCGCTGTTTGTCTGACGACCTTCTGCAGCCTGTTATTCCCCTATGCGCTGGGTCTGCCTTTGCAGATGCTGCCGAAATTCTTGATCCGGTGAGGGTGTGATGGGTGACGTTCTTTCAAATCTCAGCCTCGGCTTCGGTGTCGTATTTCAGTTCGTGCAGTGGACGCCCGCCTTTCTCGGCGGCATGTCGATTCCGATACCCGTCAACATTCTACTGTGCCTGATCGGCGCGCTGGTCGGCACCTTGGTCGGCGTGCTGCCGGGCATCGGCACCATCGCCACGGTGGCCATGCTGCTGCCGATCACCTTCGGCCTGCCGCCGGTCGGCGCGCTGATCATGCTCGCCGGCATCTATTACGGCGCCCAGTATGGCGGCTCGACCACCTCGATCCTGGTCAATATTCCGGGCGAGGCGGGCTCCGTGGTGACCGCGCTCGACGGCTTCCAGATGGCGAAGCAGGGCCGGGCGGGTCCGGCGCTGGCGATCGCGGCGATCGGCTCGTTCTTCGCCGGCTGCGTCGCGACCGTGCTGATCGCGGTGCTGGGCGCACCGCTGACCAAGCTCGCGCTGGCCTTCGGCCCCGCCGAGTATTTCTCGCTGATGGTGCTCGGCCTGATCTTCGCCGTCGTGCTGGCCAAGGGTTCGGTGCTGAAGGCGATCGCGATGATCGTATTCGGCCTGCTGCTGTCGATGGTCGGGTCCGACATCGAGACCGGTGCCTCGCGCATGGCGTTCAACATCCCCGAACTCGCCGACGGTCTCGGCTTTGCTACTCTCGCGATGGGTCTGTTCGGCTTCGCCGAGATCATCCGCAACCTCGATGCGGGCGGTGAAACCGACCGCCAGCTGGTGCAGCAGAAGGTCACCGGCCTGATGCCGACCAAGAAGGATCTGAGGGATTCCGCGCCGGCGATTCTGCGGGGAACGGTACTGGGATCGATCCTCGGCATTCTGCCGGGCGGTGGCGCGGTCATCGCATCGTTCGCGGCCTATACGATGGAAAAGAAGCTGTCGAAGCATCCGCAGAAGTTCGGTCGTGGCGTGATCGAGGGGGTGGCGGCGCCGGAAAGCGCCAACAACGCCGCGGCGCAGACCTCGTTCATCCCGCTGCTCACGCTGGGCATTCCGCCCAATGCGGTGATGGCGCTGATGGTCGGAGCGATGACCATTCACGGCATCGTGCCGGGACCGCAGGTGATGCAGAAGCAGCCCGAACTGGTCTGGGGCATGATCGCCTCGATGTGGGTCGGCAATTTGATGCTGCTGATCATCAACCTGCCGCTGGTCGGGATCTGGGTGCGGCTGTTGCGTGTGCCGTATCGCCTGATGTTCCCGTCGATCGTGGTCTTTTGTTCGATCGGCATCTATTCGGTGAACAACGCGCCGACCGACGTGATGCTCGCCGGTGCATTCGGGTTGCTCGGCTACTGGCTGATCAAGCATGACTTCGAGCCGG
Source organism: Bradyrhizobium sp. (assembly GCF_030654605.1). Classification (GTDB taxonomy): domain Bacteria; phylum Pseudomonadota; class Alphaproteobacteria; order Rhizobiales; family Xanthobacteraceae; genus Bradyrhizobium. Next base: position 95,143 of record NZ_JAURXB010000270.1, on the reverse strand, counting down.
CGCCATTGCTGCTCGGGATGGTGCTCGGACCGCTGATGGAAGAGAACCTGCGTCGCGCCTTGCTGATCTCGCGCGGCGACTGGACGGTGTTCGCTACCCGTCCGCTGTCGGCTGTGCTGATGTTGATCTCGGCGGCCCTGCTGGTGCTGACGATATTGCCATCGCTGCGCAAGAAGCGTGACGAGGTGTTCGTGGAGTCCGAGAACTGACGGGAACTGACATGCGTCGCGGCGCCGCATCCGGAAGTCTGGTTTCGGATGCTGCGCCGTGTGACCAAGTGCGGGCCGGCTCAGTCCGGCCTATTCGACTGGCTTCTTTTGCGAGGGAAATCTGATGAATATTTACAGTCGTATGCTGGCGGCCGGTGGTCTGGCCGTAATCGCCGGTCTCGGCGCGGTTCCCGCGCAGGCCCAGGCGCCGGCCTATCCGAGCCGCTCCATCACCATGATCGTGCCGTTCGCGGCCGGCGGTCCGACCGATGTCATCGCGCGCATCGTCACCGGGCATATGCAGCAGACGCTCGGCCAGACCATCGTCATCGAGAACGTGGTCGGCGCCGGCGGCACCACCGCCACCACGCGCGCCGCGCGCGCCGCCAATGACGGCTATACGCTGATTACCGGGCATATGGGCACTCACGCGGCGTCGGTGCCGCTGTATCCCAAGCTGGCCTATCATCCCGAAAAGGATTTCGAGCCGGTCGCGCTGTTGGCGGGAACCCCGATCCTGATCCTGGCGAAGAAGGATTTTGCGCCGAAGAATCTCAAGGAATTCGTCACCTACGTGAAGGCCAATGCCGACAAGGTCAATGCCGCGCATGCCGGCGTGGGCTCGGTCTCCAACGTGTCGTGCGAGTTGCTGAATTCCGTCCTCGGCATCAAGCCGGTCGGCATCCCCTTCAATGGCACGGGTCCCGCCATGAATGCGCTGGTCGGCGGTCAGGTCGACTACATGTGCGACCAGATCGTCAATGCGGTGCCGCAGGTCAAGGGCGGCACCATCAAGGCCTATGCGATCGCGACCCCCGAGCGCAATCCGTCGTTGCCGGACGTTCCGACCACCAAGGAAGGCGGTCTGCCCGACTTCCAGGCCCAGGCCTGGAACGCGATTTTCGCGCCGAAGGGAACGTCGCCCGAGATCGTCGCCAAGCTCAACGCGGCGGTGGTCAAGGCGCTCGACGATGAAACCGTCCGCAAGCGCCTGCTCGATCTCGGCAGCGTCATCCCGTCGACGGCGGAACGCACGCCCGCCTCGCTGGCGGCTTTGGTGAAGAGCGAAATCGCCAAGTGGACGGCGGTGGTCAAGCCGGCCAATTGATCCGCGCTCACGAAATCGGTACCGGCCGCCGCCCTGCATTGGTTTAATGTTGGCGGCGGCCGATCTTGATTGAGGCTGACGGCCGGCCGAGCGAGGCAGCATGATCCGATTTTCCCTGATAGCCGGCTTGTTCCTGTCTGCAGGCGCAGCCGTTGCCCAACCCCCCTATGCCGGGATGCAGACGCGTCCGATCAAGGCGCTGTCGGAACAGCAGGTGGCGGACCTCGGCGCCGGTCGCGGCATGGGGCTGGCGCTGGCGGCCGAGCTAAACGGCTATCCCGGTCCTTCCCATGTGCTGGAACTGGCGGACAAGCTCGACCTGACGGCGGATCAGCGCGCCAGCGTGCAGCGTCTGTTCGATTCCATGAAGATGGAGGCGGTGCCGCTCGGCTCGAAGCTGATCGAGCAGGAAGCCGAACTGGACCGGCAGTTTGCCGACCGCATCGTGACCCCGGAAAGCCTGAAAGCCTCCACGGCAGCGCTGGCCACGACGCAGGGCGCCTTGCGCGAAGCCCATCTCAAATACCATCTCTCTACCGCGGCTTTACTGACGCCTGTCCAGATGAGGCGCTATGCCGATCTGCGCGGATATGGCGGCGGCAAGCGAATGCATCATCACCATTGAGGCCCGCTTCCAGGATCGCTAGCTGGCCGAGAAGGCGGCTTCCCGACCCTTGCCGAAGGCGACCCGGAACCTCATTTTTCCGGGTATAATCGCGGTTGTGAGCCGAATCGCCGTGTCGATCGGCCGGTCCGCCCGCTAAGAGTGGCTTTTCCCCGGATGAACAGCCTGTCGCCATGAATCAGTATCACGATCTGCTCGAACGGATTCTCTCGGACGGCGCGGAGAAGCAGGACCGCACCGGCACCGGTACGCTGTCGATCTTCGGCCACCAGATGCGCTTCAACCTGGCCGCCGGCTTTCCGATGCTGACCACCAAGAAGCTGCCGATGAAATCGATCGTGCACGAATTGCTCTGGTTCCTCAAAGGCGACACCAACATCAAATATCTCAAGGACAACGGCGTTTCGATCTGGGATGAGTGGGCCGATGCCAATGGCGACCTCGGCCCGGTCTATGGATCGCAGTGGCGCTCGTGGCCGGCGCCGGACGGCCGCCACATCGACCAGATCGCCAATGTCATCGACATGATCAAGCGCAATCCGGATTCGCGCCGCCTGATCGTGACGGCGTGGAATCCCGCCGAAATCGACAAGATGGCGCTGCCGCCGTGCCATTGCCTGTTTCAGTTCTGGGTCGCCAACGGCAAATTGTCGTGCCAGCTCTATCAGCGTTCCGCCGACGTGTTTCTCGGCGTGCCCTTCAACATCGCCTCCTATGCGCTGCTGACGATGATGGTGGCGCAGGTCACCGGCCTGAAGCCCGGCGATTTCGTTCACTCGTTCGGCGACACCCATCTTTACGTCAATCACCTCGATCAGGCCCGGCTGCAACTGACGCGCCCGACGCGGCCGCTGCCCACCATGAAGATCAATCCCGACGTGAAGGACATCTTCGCCTTCCGCTATGAAGACTTCGTGCTCGAAGGCTACGACCCGCACCCGCACATCAAGGCCGAGGTCGCGGTGTGAGTGCGACTTCTCGTCCTGAAATCGTCCTCATCGTCGCGGTGGCCGAGAACGGCGTGATCGGTGCCGGCGGCGCCATTCCGTGGCGGCTGAAGTCCGATATGCTGCGCTTGAAGGCGATGACGCTGGGCAAGCCGGTGGTGATGGGCCGCAAGACCTTCATATCGCTGCCCAGACCGCTGCCCGGACGGACCAACATCGTGATGACGCGCGACGCCGGCTTTCGCGCCGAAGGCGCCGTGGTGACGACCTCGTTCGACGCCGCCCATGCGGTCGCAACCGGCGATGCGCTGCGGCGTTTCGCCACTGAGATCGCCGTGATCGGTGGCGCCGAAATCTACGCGCAATGGATGGATCGGGCGGACCGGCTGGAAATTACCGAGGTGCATGCCCGGCCGGAGGGCGATACCTTTTTCTCCGCCATCGATTCTTCGGCCTGGGAAGAGGTTGCGCGGGTGCGGAATCCGGCCGGTCCGGACCACAGCGCCGACTATTCCTATGTGACATATCGCCGACGGAGGCCGCATTAACTCCTTTAGGCAATGTTTGCATTGACAAATTCCGGCCCGAGCATAGCTCCTGCGAGCCAACAAGCCGCGTTGTAAGGGCCGGGGCGGTCCCCTATAAGGCCGTGCAGATGTAGTGAGGCCGGGCGCCTTTGCCTCGGCCCGCGGAGGAGACTGTCGATGCCGTGGAAGAATCAAGGCGGAGGCCCGTGGGGCTCCGGTCCGAAAGGGCCTTGGGGCTCAGGCCCGCAATCGGCGGGGCCGAGGCCGCCCGATCTCGAAGACCTTCTGCGCCGCGGCCAGGATCGGCTGCAGCAGATTTTGCCGGGCGGGTATTTCAGCGGCATGGGCGTCGCGATCATCCTGCTCATCGCGGTGATCGTCTGGCTGTTCTCCGGCGTTTTCCGCGTCCAGTCCGAAGAACTCGGCGTGGTGCTGCGCTTCGGCAAGCATGTGCGCACGGTACAGCCGGGCCTGAACTATCACTGGCCCTATCCGATCGAGACCGTGCTGTTGCCCAAGGCGCTGCGTGTTTCCACCATCAGCATCGGCATGTCCCTGATCGAGGATCCGGCGCGGCGCGGTCGCACCATGCGCGACGTGCCCGAAGAGAGCCTGATGCTGACCGGCGACGAGAACATCGTCGACGTCGACTTCACCGTGCTGTGGCGGATCAAGCCCGACGGCGTCGGCAATTACCTGTTCAACATCCAGAATCCCGAAGGCACCGTGAAGGCGGTGGCCGAGAGCGCGATGCGCGAGGTGGTTGGTCGCGCCAACATCCAGCCGATCCTGACCGGCGCCCGCACCACGACGGAAGCCAACGTGCAGGACCTGATGCAGAAGACGCTCGACAGCTATGGTTCGGGCATCCAGGTCGCCCAGGTGCAGATGCAGAAGGTCGATCCGCCGGCGCAGGTGATCGACGCGTTCCGTGACGTGCAGGCGGCGCGCGCCGATCTCGAACGGTTGCAGAACGAGGCGCAGACCTATTCCAACCGCGTCGTCCCCGACGCGCGCGGCCGTGCCGCGCAGATCCTGCAGGTCGCCGAAGGCTACCAGCAGCAGGCGATCGCCGAGGCCAAGGGCCAGAGCGCGCGCTTCCTGAAGGTCTATGACGAATACAAGAAGGCGCCCGATGTCACGCGCCAGCGCATCTATCTGGAGACGATGGAGCGCATCCTCGGCAACGCCGAGAAGCTGATCTATGACGGCGGCGGTTCGTCGTCCGGACAATCCGGACAAGGTGTCGTGCCGTTTCTGCCGCTGAGCGAACTGTCGCCGCGGCGTCAGGCCGCGCCGGCCGCCGGTCAGCAACAGCAGAGCGGAGCCACCCGATGAAGTCCGGAACCACAGGTATTGTCGCGCTACTCCTGCTGCTGGTCGTGCTGATCGTCGGCTACAGTTCGGTGTTCCAGGTGACGCAGACCCAGCAGGCGCTGGTGGTGCGGTTCGGCAAGCCGGTCGACGTCGTCCCCGAGCCGGGCCTGCACTTCAAGGCTCCGTTCATCGATACCGTGATCAATATCGACAAGCGGATCCTCGATCTGGAAAACCCGGCGCAGGAAGTGATCGCGTCGGACCAGAAGCGGCTGGTGGTCGATGCCTTCGCCCGCTATCGCATCAAGGATGCGCTGCGGTTCTACCAGAGCATCGGCTCGATCCAGGCCGCCAACATCCAGCTGACCACGTTGCTCAACGCGTCGTTGCGCCGCGTGCTCGGCGAGGTCACCTTCATCAAGGTGGTGCGCGACGAGCGCGAAGTCCTGATGGGGCGGATCCGCGAGCAGCTCGACAAGGAAGCCGAGGGCTATGGCATCGAGGTCGTCGATGTCAGAATCCGGCGTGCCGATCTGCCGGAGCAGAACAGCCAGGCGGTCTACCAGCGAATGCAGACCGAACGTCAACGCGAAGCGGCCGAGTTCCGCGCGCAAGGCGGCCAGAAGGCGCAGGAGATCAGGTCGAAGGCCGACCGTGAAGCCGTCGTCATCATCGCCGACGCCAACTCCACCGCCGAGCAGATACGCGGCGCGGGCGACGGCGAACGCAACCGGCTGTTCGCCGAAGCCTACGGCCAGGATGCGGATTTCTTCGCGTTCTACCGTTCGATGACGGCGTATGAGAACGGGCTGCGCAGCAACGATACCCGCTTCTTGCTGCGGCCGGACTCCGACTTCTTCAAGTTCTTCAGCAACGCGTCGGGCAAGCCGCCGGTTGCGGCGGCGCCGGTTGCGCCGAAGCCGTAAGGTTGTCTGAACAAGAACCAGGCGAAGCGGGGTGCCGCTTCGCCTGCGGCGGCAACCAGCCGCTGCCATCAAAAAAGAACGTCAAGGGTGAGGTTTCAGTCCGATGAGGTCCATAGCGTTTGCCGACTTCCTCATCGGCCTCGGCATCCTGTTTGTGCTTGAAGGCCTGCTGTTCGCGGCAAGCCCGGCCTGGATGCGCCGGGCGATGCAGAGCGCCATGGCGACGCCGGACAACATCCTGCGCATCGTCGGCATCGGATCGGCGGTCGTGGGCCTGGTCCTGATCTGGTTTGTCCGGCGCTAACGTTTCGGCTCAGCACGCTAAAAAGGTTGCGGGATCAACGCGATCGTGAGCCGCCGGCGCCGGTTTTTCGCCGGAATGTCCGGCTCAAATGCTTGCGCCGCAGACCAGTTCGGGCGCACTGTGCCCTCCAGATTCCGACCCGTCGCAAAGAGAGAAGCCGATATGACCGGTGCTACTCCATACCCGAGCTATCGCCTGCGCCCCCTGATGGCCGCGATCTGCGCCGCGAGCCTGCTTGCTGCGCCGGTTCTTTCCGGGCCGGCTTTGGCGCGCGGTCCCGACGGCATCGCCGACGTCGCCGAGAAGGTGATCGACGCCGTCGTCAACATCTCGACCTCGCAGACCGTCGAAGCCAAGGGAGGCTCCTCCGGCGGCGAGCGGGGCGCGACGCCGCAACTGCCGCCGGGCTCGCCGTTCGAGGAATTCTTCGACGATTTTTTCAAGAACCGCCGCGGCGGTCCGGGAGGCGGCTCCAAGGGCGGCGAGGCGCAGCCGCGCAAGACCAACTCGCTCGGCTCCGGCTTCATCGTCGACACCGCAGGCATTGCCGTGACCAACAATCACGTCATCGCGGATGCCGACGAGATCAACATCATCATGAACGACGGCACCAAGATCAAGGCCGAGCTGGTCGGCGTCGACAAGAAGACCGATCTCGCGGTGCTGAAGTTCAAGCCGCCGGCCAAACCGCTGGTCGCGGTGAAGTTCGGCGATTCCGAGAAGCTGCGGCTCGGCGAATGGGTAATCGCGATCGGCAATCCCTTCAGCCTCGGCGGCACCGTCACCGCCGGTATCGTTTCGGCGCGCAACCGCGACATCAACACCGGTCCCTATGACAGCTACATCCAGACCGACGCCTCCATCAACCGCGGCAATTCCGGCGGCCCGCTGTTCAACCTCGACGGCGAAGTGGTCGGCGTCAACACGCTGATCATCTCGCCGACCGGCGGCTCGATCGGCATCGGGTTCGCGGTGCCGTCGAAGACCGTGGTCGGCGTGGTGGATTCGCTGCGGCAGTTCGGCGAATTGCGCCGCGGCTGGCTCGGCGTCCGCATCCAGCAGGTCACCGAGGAAATCGCCGAGAGTCTCAGCATCAAGCCGGCGCGCGGCGCCCTGATCGCCGGCGTCGAGGACAAGGGTCCGGCCAAACCGGCCGGCATCGAGCCCGGCGACGTCGTGATCAAATTCGACGGCAAGGACATCAAGGAACCGAAGGACCTGTCGCGCGTGGTGGCCGACACCGCGGTCGGCAAGGAGGTCGACGTCGTCATCATCCGCAAGGGCAAGGAAGAGACCCGCAAGGTCACGCTCGGCCGCCTTGTGGATGACAAGGCGGTGCAGACCGCGGCCAAAACCAAGGACGAGCCCGTCGAGAAGCCGGTGACGCAAAAGGCGCTCGGTCTCGACCTCGCCATCCTCAGCAAGGACCTGCGCACCCGTTACAAGATCAAGGACAGCGTCAAGGGCGTCATCGTCACCGGGGTCGACAGCGGCTCCGACGCCGCCGGGAAGCGGCTCAGCGCCGGCGACGTGATCGTCGAGGTGGCGCAGGAGTCGGTGGCCAGCGCCGCCGACATCAAGAAGCGGGTCGATCAGCTGAAGAAGGACGGCAAGAAATCCGTCCTGCTGCTGGTCTCGAACGCCGAAGGCGAACTGCGCTTCGTGGCGCTGGGCGTACAGTAGGGGGCGCGATGGCGGGGCAACAACAAAGATGTCGTCCCCGCGAACGCGGGGAACCATATCCCCGGTAAGTTATCGCTAAGCGTGATCGTCCAACAAACCCGCTGATAGTCCCCTGCAACAACGCCTGCACGGCGTATGGGTCCCCGCGCCCCGTGCGCAATTGCGCACTAGGCGGGGACGACGTTGAGGGATTGGATATCAGCCCACAAACTCATCCCGGCGATAGCCCTGCGCATACAGCAGCGCCGTGAGATCGCCGTGATCGATCCTGGCCGCGGCAGCCGCCGCCACCGTGGGCTTGGCGTGGTAGGCGACGCCGAGCCCGGCGGACTGGATCATGCCGAGATCGTTGGCGCCGTCGCCGGTCACCAGGGTGTCGATCTCGTCGAGATCGAAGGATTCGCGCAGCTCGATCAGGGTTGCCAGTTTGGCGGCGCGGCCCAGGATCGGCTCGCGGACTTCGCCGGTCAGTTTGCCGTCCTCGACCTTGAGCTCGTTGGCGCGGTTCTCCTGAAATCCGATCCGCTCGGAAACCGCGCCGGTGAACAGGGTAAAGCCGCCCGAGATCAGGCAGGTCCAGGCGCCATGGGCGCGCATGGTCATGACCAGTTCGCGTCCGCCCGGCGTCGCCGTGATGCGCGTCTTCAGCACCTCGTCGACCACGCCGACGGGCAGGCCCTTCAACAGCGCGACGCGCTCACGCAGCGCCGGCTCGAACTCGATTTCGCCGCGCATCGCGCGCTCGGTGATCCCGGCGACATGGGCCTTGAGGCCGGCGAAATCCGCCAGTTCGTCGATGCATTCCTGCCCGATCATGGTGGAATCCATGTCCGCCAGAAAAAGCTTCTTGCGCCGGAAGGCCCGAGGCTGCACGACAATGTCGACAGGCAAATCGCCGCGCGCCTCGCGCAGGCGGGTGACGGCGGCGCCGATATCGTCGTGGCTGCCTTCGAAGGGGATGTCGACCGCCACTTCGTCGAACAGCCATTGCGCCTGTTCGGGCTGGCCAAGAACGGCGCGCGCGCCATCCACCACCGTGCTATCGAGCGCAGGGTCGGCGGGGTTGCAAATGAGCGTGGCGACGAGAGACATCCGGGTGGCTTCACACGTGGAAAATGACAAGGCGGTGCTTATCGCAGGGCCGACCGCCAGCGGCAAGTCGGCGCTCGCGCTCGAACTGGCGCAGAGGACCGGCGGCGTCGTCATCAATGCCGATTCCATGCAGGTCTATCGCGACCTGCGCGTGCTCACGGCGCGGCCGGCGCTGGAGGAGGAGGCGCGGGTGCCGCACCGGCTCTATGGCCATGTCGATGCCGCGGTGAATTTCTCGGCCGGAAGCTGGGTGGCCGATGCGGCCAAGGTGCTGGCGGAAGTGCGCGCGCGAAATCGGCTGCCGATTTTTGCCGGCGGCTCCGGCCTGTATTTCAAGGCGCTGACGCGTGGGCTGTCGGCGGTGCCGCCGATCCCCACGGAGATCCGCGAAAGCGTGCGCGCGCGGCTGGAACGCGACGGCGTCGAGGCACTGCATGCCGAACTGGCGCGGCGCGATCCTGTTACCGCCGAGCGCCTGAAGCCGCGCGATCGCAGCCGCATCGCTCGCGCGCTCGAGGTGATCGAGGCGACCTCGCGCTCGTTGACCGACTGGCACCGCGACGGCCTGCCGCCGCTATTGCCGCCGGACACATTCCGCGCGCTGTTTCTCGCGCCCGACCGCGACCAGCTTTATGCGCGGATCGACGCGCGTTTCGATGCGATGCTTGCGGCCGGCGCGCTTGACGAGGTCGCGGCGCTGGCATCGCGGAAACTCGATTCCCAGCTGCCGGCGATGAAGGCGCATGGCGTGCCGGCCCTGATCCGGCATCTCCACGGCGAGATCGGCCTGGACGAGGCAGCCGAGATCGGCCGCGCCGATACCAGGCATTACGCCAAGCGGCAGTTCACCTGGTTCCGGCATCAATTGCCGGAATTCGAATGGGTGAAGCCGGAGGCGGCAGGGGAGTGGCTAAGCACTCCGACCTCATCCTGAGGAGCCGCGAAGCGGCGTCTCGAAGGATGGGCCACGGGCTCTCATGGTTCGAGACGGCGCAAGGGCGCCTCCTCACCATGAGGGACGGAGAGCGCATGGCTGGAACCAGCAAATTGCGCTCGCCCGGGGCAAAAAACCCCGCTAAGCTGTATTTCTGCGCCGATTGCCCCCGTGGCTTGACTTTTCAGGCTTGGGCAGTATGTTCCGCGCAACCTTTGGGAAGTCCGGGCGGCCAAATGCGTAATATTATTACCAAACTTCTTGTCGTCGTCGTACCCAGGCGCACCGCCGGGGGTGGCTGAGGCCATCCACATTCGGGCGGTGTGCATGGGGCCTCTTGGGCCCCTTTTTATTTTCCCAACAGCCAACTGAAGAAAGCCGCTGACCACAGCGCATCCGGAGCAAGCCATGAGCGACACCAGCCACGATCCGAACCAGATGACCGGCGCAGCGATGATCGTCCGCGCGCTGATCGATCATGGCGTCCAGCACATCTTCGGCTATCCCGGCGGCGCGGTGCTTCCGATCTATGACGAGCTGTTCCAGCAGAGCGACGTCGAGCACATCCTGGTGCGGCACGAGCAGGGCGCCGGCCACGCCGCCGAGGGCTATGCGCGCTCCACCGGCAAGCCGGGCGTGGTGCTGGTGACCTCGGGGCCGGGCGCCACCAACATGGTGACGCCTCTGGCCGACGCGCTGATGGATTCGATCCCGCTGGTGTGCATCACCGGTCAGGTGCCGACCCATCTGATCGGCAATGACGCGTTCCAGGAATGCGACACCGTCGGCATCACCCGGCCCTGCACCAAGCACAACTGGCTGGTGCGCGACGTCAACGATCTGGCCAAAGTGCTGCACGAGGCGTTTTACGTCGCGAGCTCCGGCCGGCCCGGCCCGGTCGTGGTCGACGTGCCGAAGGACGTGCAGTTCGCCACCGGCACCTATCACCCGCCGCGCAAGTCCGACGTTCATCTGTCCTATACGCCGCGGCTGAAGGGCGACGCCGGGCAGATCCGCAAGGCGGTGGCGCTGCTGGCCTCCGCCAGGCGCCCGGTGATCTACAGCGGCGGCGGCGTGGTCAATTCCGGCCCCGAAGCCTCCAGGCTGCTGCGCGAGCTGGTCGAAGTCACCGGCTTCCCCATCACCTCGACGCTGATGGGCCTCGGCGCCTATCCGGCCTCCGGCAAGAACTGGCTCGGCATGCTCGGCATGCACGGCACCTACGAAGCCAACATGGCGATGCATGATTGCGACGTCATGCTGTGCGTCGGCGCGCGCTTCGACGACCGCATCACCGGCCGCACCGATGCGTTCTCGCCGAACTCCAAGAAGATCCACATCGATATCGATCCGTCCTCGATCAACAAGAACATCCGCGTCGACGTTCCGATCATCGGCGATTGCGCCAACGTGCTGGGCGACCTGTTGCAGGTGTTCAAGGCGGAGGCGAAGCGGCCGGATATCAAGCCGTGGTGGCAGGAAGTCGCGAAATGGCGGGCGCGCAACTCGCTGTCGTACAAGAAGAACAGCGATATCATCCTGCCGCAATACGCCATCGAGCGGCTGTTCGAAATGACGCGCGGGCGCGATACCTACATCACGACAGAGGTCGGCCAGCACCAGATGTGGGCGGCGCAGTTCTTCGGCTTCGAGGAACCGCACCGCTGGATGACCTCGGGCGGATTGGGCACCATGGGCTACGGCCTGCCGGCGGCGGTCGGCGTTCAGGTCGCGCACCCGAACAGCCTCGTGATCGACATCGCCGGCGATGCCTCGGTGCAGATGACGATGCAGGAGATGTCGACGGCCATCCAGTATGAACTGCCGATCAAGATCTTCATCCTGAACAACCAGTATATGGGCATGGTGCGGCAGTGGCAGCAGTTGCTGCACGGCAACCGGCTGTCGCACACCTATTCCGAAGCGCTGCCGGATTTCGTCAAGCTGGCGGACGCCTTCGGCTGCGTCGGCATCCGCGCGACCAAACCCGGCGACCTCGACGGCGCCATCCAGGAGATGATCGACGTCAGGCGCCCGGTGCTGTTCGACTGCCGGGTGGCGGCGCTGGAAAACTGCTTCCCGATGATCCCCTCCGGCAAGGCGCATAACGAAATGCTGCTGCCGGCGGAAGCCAACGACGAAGCCACCGCCGCCGCCTTCGCCGGCGGCAAGGCGCTGGTGTAAAGGCAGGCCGCCGATGTTTGACCTGCAGCAACTGGAACACGCCCACGGCGTCGTCGGCGCGGCGATGGCGCCGACGCCGGCGCTGGCGTGGCCGTTGCTGTCGGAGCGGCTCGGCGCCGATGTCATCGTCAAGCACGAGAACCACACGCCGATTGGCGCATTCAAGGTGCGCGGCGGGCTGGTCTATCTCGATCGCCTGAAGCATGAGGCGCCCGACACCATCGGCATCATCTCGGCCACGCGCGGCAATCACGGCCAGAGCCTGGCCTATGCCGCGGGCCGTTACCGCATGCCGGTGACGATCTACGTGCCCCAGGGCAATTCCGTCGAGAAAAATAACTCGATGCGGGCGCTCGGCGCCGATCTCGTCGAGCATGGCGAGGATTTCCAGGCCGCGCGCGAGGAAGCGATTCGCCGCGCCGCTGCCACGGGATTTCATATCGTGCCGGCGTTTCACCGCAATCTGGTGCTGGGCGTCGCGACCTACGCGCTCGAACTGTTCCGGAAGGCCGGGGATATCGACGTGCTCTACGTGCCGATCGGGCAGGGCTCCGGCGTCTGCGGCTGCATCCTGGCGCGCGACCTCCTCGGCCTCAGAACCGAAATCGTCGGCGTGCAATCGACCGAAGCGCCGTCCTACGCGCTGTCCTTTGCGGCCGGCACGGTCGTGACCACCGAGAGCAGCAATACGCTGGCGGATGGCATGGCGACGCGCGTGCCCGATCCGGATGCACTCGCGATCATCCGCAAGGGCTGCTCGCGCATCGTGCAGGTCAGCGACGACGAGGTCGCGAGCGCGATCCGCGCCTACTGGACCGATACGCACAATCTCGCCGAAGGCGCCGGCGCCGCGGCGCTCGCCGCCGCGCTGCAGGAACGGGCAAAACTCCGCGGCAAGCGGGTCGGCCTGATCCTGAGCGGCGGCAATATCGATTTTGAGTTGTTTCGTAGTTGGGTCATGCCGGAAACGGTTTCGGCTCAACGGATGGCGGTGTGAGAAGCAGAGAGCCGTCATGGCCGGGCTTGTCCCGGCCATCCACGTCTGATCTGCGCAACAGGAAGCAAGACGTGGATGCCCGGGACAAGCCCGGGCATGACGAGGGACCTACGAGGACTTGAAATGAACCAGCCCGCATCCGCCTATTTCATGGAAGAGCGCCACGATCCAATCGAGACGCACACGCTCTCGGTGCTGGTGCAGAACGAGCCGGGCGTGCTGGCGCGCGTCATCGGGCTGTTCTCCGGCCGCGGCTACAATATCGAAAGCCTCACCGTCTCGGAAACCGAGAACCAGAAACACGTCTCCCGCATCACCATCGTCACCACGGGCACGCCGATGGTGATCGAACAGATCAAGCATCAACTCGATCGCATGATTCCGGTCTACCGCGTCGTCGACATGACGCTGACGGGCCGCTCGATCGAGCGCGAGCTGGCGATGGTGAAGCTGCGCGGCACCGGCGAGCACCGGGTCGAGGCGCTGCGCCTCGCCGAGGCATTTCGCGCCCGCGTCATCGACGCTACCATCGAGAGTTTCGTGTTCGAGATCACCGGCAACTCCGCCAAGATCAACCAGTTCATCGACCTGATGCGCCCGCTCGGCCTCGTCGAGGTTTCGCGCACCGGCGTCGCCGCCATCGTTCGCGGGCCCGAGGGGATGTGAGGCCATGCTGGCGCGCGACTGGTACTACACGCAACGGCGTCGCCTCGGACTGGATTCCGCGGTCGCCTCGATCTACGACCGCCACGACAACAGCGACGTTCGCACCCGCGCGGCGCTGTCCATGCTCGGCGTGCAGCGCGGCTGGCGGGTGGCCGATATCGGCTGCGGCAACGGCGTGCTGGCGGTCGAGGCGGCGCTGATGGGCGCCGACGTCGATGCCATCGACATTTCGCCGGCGATGCTGGCGCTGGCCAAAATCCAGGCCAGCGACCGCAAGGTCGCGCTCCGGACCCAGCCCGCGGGCCTGCTGAGTTTTGCCTACCAGCCCAATTCATATGATCTGATCGTCAGCGAATTCGCGCTGCATCACCTGCCCGATTTCTGGAAAGCGGTGGCGCTGGCGCGAATCTATGCCGCGCTGAAACCGGGCGCGAATTTCTACCTGCGCGACATCGTGTTCGTCAGCATGCCCGACGGCGTCGACCGCGACGTCGAGGCATGGGCCGATTTCAGCATCAAGAACCACGAGTTCGATCGCGACAGCGTCGTCACCCACATGCGCGACGAATATTCCACCTTCGGCTGGGTGATCGAGCGCATGCTGACCGACGTCGGCTTCACGCTGGTGTCGGCCGATTACCACGCGCCGCTGCACGGCACCTATCTGCTGCGCAAGCCGAAACCCGGCGAGCAGGGCTAGCGTGTCGCAGTCGCTGCTGATCGCCTTCGTGATTTTCGCCACCGTGATGTTCTTCACGCCGGGGCCGAACAACATCATGCTGCTGTCGTCGGGGCTGACCTATGGCTTCCGCCGCACGCTGCCGCATGTCGCGGGCATCACCATCGGCTTTGCCTTCATGATCGGGGCCGTGGGCCTTGGCCTCGGCACCATCTTCATCACCTATCCGGTGCTGCAGGCGATCCTCAAATATGCCGGGGTCGCCTATCTGATTTATCTCGCCGTCCATATCGCGATGTCCGGACCGACCACACCGGACCAGGACAATGCGCGCGGGCCGATGACGTTCTGGGGCGCGGCCATGTTCCAGTGGATCAACGTCAAGGGCTGGGTGATGGTGATCGGCACCATCACCGCCTATGCCGGCATTGCCGGCTTTCCCTGGAATATCGTCATCCAGGTCCTGCTCAGCCTGCTCCTGGGAACATTGTCCTGTTCGGCCTGGGCGCTGTTCGGCAGCGGGCTGCGGCCGATCCTGACCTCGCCCCGGGCGGTGCGGGCCTTCAACATCGTCATGGCGCTATTGCTGCTGGCCTCGCTCTACCCGGTGTTCATGGACGCATGATGCCGCACCGGGCCATGCAGAAACGGATTTCCCCTGAGGGGGAAAATGCTCTAGACAACCCCGGAAATTCGCGGGCGACCGGCGGTCCTGACCACCTAAAAGCCTGATTAACCGGCCGATCTGGCCACCTATGAGGGAACGACCATGCGTGTTTATTACGATCGCGACGCCGACCTGAACCTGATCAAGGGCAAGAAGGTCTGCATCGTCGGCTATGGCAGCCAGGGCCACGCCCATGCGCTGAACCTGAAGGATTCCGGCGTCAAGGACGTCGCGATCGCGCTGCGCAAGGGATCGGCCTCCGCCCAGAAGGCGGAAGCCGCCGGCTTCAAGGTGATGGAAGTCGCCGAAGCCGCCAAATGGGCCGACCTGATGATGATGCTGACCCCCGACGAATTGCAGGGTGACATCTATCGCGAGCACATGCACGACAACATGAAGAAGGGCGCCGCCCTGGTGTTCGCGCACGGCCTCAACGTCCACTTCAACCTGCTCGATCCGCGCGCCGATCTCGACGTGCTGATGATCGCGCCGAAGGGCCCGGGCCATACCGTGCGCTCGGAATACCAGCGCGGCGGCGGCGTGCCCTGCCTGATCGCGATCGCCAAGGACGTTTCGGGCAACGCCCACGACCTCGGCCTCAGCTACGCCTCGGCAATCGGCGGTGGCCGTGCCGGCATCATCGAGACCTCGTTCAGGGAAGAATGCGAAACCGATCTGTTCGGCGAGCAGGTGGTGCTGTGCGGCGGCCTGGTCGAGCTGATCAAGGGCGGCTACGAGACCCTGGTGGAAGCCGGCTATGCGCCCGAGATGGCGTATTTCGAGTGCCTGCACGAAGTGAAGCTGATCGTCGACCTGATCTATGAAGGCGGCATCGCCAACATGAACTACTCGATCTCCAACACCGCCGAATACGGCGAATACGTCACCGGCCCGCGTATCGTCACCGCCGAGACAAAGGCCGAGATGAAGCGCGTGCTGGCGGACATCCAGGGCGGCAAGTTCGCCCGCGACTGGATGCTGGAGAACAAGGTCAACCAGACCTCGTTCAAGGCCACCCGCGCCAAGCTGGCGCAGCACCCGATCGAGGAAGTCGGCGCCAAGCTCCGCGACATGATGCCGTGGATCAAGAAGGGCGCGCTGGTCGACAAGACCAAGAACTGAGGTGGCTATCAGGATCTGCAGCGCACTTGCGGTGCGCTGCAGATCCCGGATCTATCGTCGTCCCGGCGAACGCCGGGACCCATAATCCCGGTCGTTCGTGGTTGCGACAAGGTCGTCCAACAGCATCTCTTCATCGAGAGATCACGCGGTATGGGTCCCGGCGTTCGCCGGGACGACGTTGAGGGAGCGTACACGCAGGTCCCGCAGCCCCTACTTCTCTATCTTGTTGTGCAGCTGCCAGAAGCGCATCGTCCGCTGCGCGGTTTCCATCGACAGCTTGCGGTAGTCGCGCTGCGCCAGCGCCAGCGATTGTTCATTGATCGGCGCCGGCATCGGCCAGATTTCGGAGATCTCGTCGACCATCGCATCCGCGGTCGAGGAGCAGGGCGCCGCCACCCAGGAAGTCGCCCGTAACGTCCAGCAGGCGGCTCAAGGCACCCAGCAGGTTTCGTCGAACATCACCGACGTGCAACGCGGCGCCAGCGAGACCGGGTCGGCATCGTCGCAGGTTCTGACGTCGGCGCAGTCGCTTTCGTTCGAAAGCAACCGCCTCAAGCAGGAGGTCGGCAGGTTCCTGGATACGGTGCGCGCGGCCTGAGCGATCGATTACGCCGGCTTCGCCGTCGCAATTTGCCTTGCCAACCCGGTGTTCAGGTCGCGCCGTCATCGACGGCGCCGCCGGGTCTTGGTCTTCCGACGAATTGACAAGGCGGCGGCGTCCCGGAATACCTTGCCGGCCGTGAAGTTGGCGGATCGCAAGATCGACAAGACCGACAAGCGTGAATCCGAATTCGGGAGGAGCAAATGCCGGCAAATTCAACTGCCTGTCACGCCGATCGCATCCAGGCTGCCATTGCTTCGAACGGCGCAGCCAAATCCGCGCTGATCGCCTCCTGGCGTAGGTCCTCCAGCCTGCACGGGCTCGATCCGGCCGAAAGGAAAGCGCCTGACCGGCTGACCGATTCCGAACTTCGGAGGGCTCGGCAACAGATCGAGCCCCTCGTCCAGGCCGCCCAGCCGAGTCTCGACAGGCTCTACCTTGCGGTCGGGGGCGTCGGCTGTTGCGTGCTGCTGGCCGACCGGCAAGGTGTCCCTGTCGAACGGCGCGGTGCGCCTGGCGACGATGCGACGTTCTGTTCCTGGGGGCTGTGGCCGGGCGCAATCTGGAGCGAGGAGCGCGAAGGCACCAACGGCATCGGTACGTGCCTGGCCGAGCAACGCACCATGACCATCCACCGCGACCAGCATTTTCACACGCGCAACACCCTGCTGAGTTGCACCACCGCCCCGATTTTCGACCATGAAGGACATCTCATCGCCGCGCTCGACGTGTCGTCCTGCCGGGCCGATCTGACCGAGGGATTCGTCAATCTCATTGCGGTGGCGGTGAGCGATGCGGCATCGCGGATCGAGGCCGAATATTTTCGTCTGGCCTACCCGCAGGCGCGCATTCTCGATGTTCCCGTCGCCGACAAGGCGGCAAGAGCCCTGATTGCAGTCGACGCGGATGATCTCGTCATCGGAGCCACCCGCGCGGCCCGTCAGGCACTCGGGATTTCGCAGGCATGCCTGCGGAAATCGCCGCCCGCAGCCGATCTTCTCGGCCCCTCTAGCCGGGGATCGGAGAACCTTGCCGCCGCCGAGCGCGGGGTGTTGCAGCGGGCGCTTGCGCGCACGGACGGCAATGTCACAGCCGCGGCGGGAGCGCTGGGCATGAGCCGCGCTACGCTGTACCGGAAGCTGCAGCGCCTCGACCTTCAGCGCGCCCACTGAGATTTATCCCTTCGACCGTCTCAGGACTGAGACAGTTGCGCCGGCGATCCGGTTTCGAGGGGCTGACAACAAGGCCCTGGTCCGACATGCCTCAGTCAAAGCGCCGCATCAAGCGCCGCTCTTTGCAGGAGGATGACCGTGAACAAGGTAGAATTTTCGCGCACCACCAAGATTCCTTTCGAAAAGCGCTACGGCAACTTCATCGGCGGCAAGTGGGTCGAGCCGCGTGCCGGCAGGTACTTCGAAAACTTCTCTCCCGTGAATGGCCGCCTGCTTTGCGAAGTGGCCCGCTCGGACGCCGGCGATGTCGAGGCGGCGCTCGACGCCGCCCATGCGGCCCGGGAGGCATGGGGTCGCACCAGCGTCGCGGAACGCGCGATCATTCTCAACAAGATCGCCGATCGCATGGAGGAAAATCTCGACCTGCTCGCGCTGGCGGAAACCTGGGACAACGGCAAGCCCATTCGCGAGACCACCGCGGCCGACGTGCCGCTCGCGATCGATCATATCCGCTACTTCGCCGGCGCCATTCGAGGACAGGAGGGCAGCCTCTCCGAGATCGACCACGATACGGTCGCCTATCACTTCCACGAACCGCTCGGCGTGGTCGGCCAGATCATTCCCTGGAACTTTCCGCTGCTGATGGCATGCTGGAAGCTGGCTCCCGCGATTGCCGCGGGCAACTGCGTGGTGCTGAAACCGGCCGAGCAGACTCCGGCTTCGATCCTGGTCTGGGCGGACCTGATCGGCGATCTGCTGCCGGCCGGCGTCCTCAACATCGTGAGCGGTTTCGGTCTTGAGGCCGGCAAGCCGCTCGCCTCGAGCCAGCGGATCGCCAAGATTGCCTTCACGGGCGAAACCAGCACGGGCCGGCTGATCATGCAGTATGCCAGCCAGAACCTGATTCCGGTGACGCTCGAACTCGGCGGCAAATCGCCCAACATCTTCTTCAGCGACGTGACGGCGGAGGACGACGATTTTCTGGACAAGGCGATCGAAGGTTTCGTGATGTTCGCGTTCAACCAGGGCGAAGTCTGCACCTGCCCGAGCAGAGCGCTGATCCACGAGTCGATCTACGACCGCTTCATGGAGCGGGCGCTCAAGCGCGTGCAGGCGATCGTCCAGGGCGACCCGCTCGATCCGGCTACCATGCTCGGCGCGCAGGCCTCCTCGGAGCAGCTCGAGAAGATCCTGTCGTATTTCGATATAGGCCGGCGGGAGGGCGCCGAGGTGCTGACGGGTGGCTCGCGCAACGAACTGCCGGGCGATCTCGCCGGCGGCTATTACGTCAAGCCGACGGTTTTCCGCGGTCACAACAAGATGCGGATATTCCAGGAGGAGATCTTCGGGCCGGTTGTCTCCGTCACCACTTTCAAGGATGACGAGGAGGCGCTCGCAATCGCCAACGATACCCATTACGGCCTTGGCGCAGGCGTATGGACGCGCGACGCCAATCGCGCCTACCGCTTCGGCCGCGCCATCCAGGCCGGCCGGGTGTGGACAAACTGCTACCACGCCTATCCCGCGCATGCGGCGTTCGGCGGTTACAAGCAGTCCGGCATCGGACGCGAAAACCACAAGATGATGCTCGACCATTACCAGCAGACGAAGAATTTGCTCGTCAGCTACAGCGCCAGGAAGCTCGGCTTCTTCTGATCGTCTCCCCGGACTGGCCGACGCGGTCGCTTGTGTCCGCGTCGGTCATTTTCCTTGTGGAGGGTTCTGGAAGGCAGGGCTTCGGCCACGCTACTTCTCGATCTTGTTGTGCAGCTGCCAGAAGCGCACCGTGCGCTGCGCGGTTTCCATCGACAGTTTGCGGTAGTCGCGCTGCGCCAGCGCCAGCGTCTGGGCGTTGATCGGCGCCGGCATCGGCCGGTTGCGAAGGATGCTCTCGACGCTCGGCCAGTTCAGGCGGGCTGACCGGCAGGGAATCAGGATCAGGTCGGCGCGGGGCCCCTCCAGCAGCCGCGCCATCATTTCGGTCGGCGCGTCGTTGAGAACGGCGAGAGAGACGATCACCTCATCGAATTTTCCGGCTTCGGCGAACAGGAAGACGGCGGCGTCGTCGAGCTCGTTCAGTTCCTTCTTCAGCTTGATGAACTTCTCGGTGGGACCGAAATCCCGCGTCGACGAATTATCCTCGTCGTCTTCGCCGAGGATCGATTGCAGCACCCGCTTGATCTCCTCCCGCAGTTCCGGCGACGCGATCGCCGCCAGCTTGGCGCGCACTGCGCCACTGGCGCGCCGCAACAGGTCGCGCAGGAACTTGATCGGAAGGTCGATGCGCAGCCCGAGGATCTCGGTGAGTTCGTCATCGCCGCCGGCCCGCGCCACGATGCCGGTGTAGCCGGCCTCGGAAATGCGCGCGCTCGCATTGGTGGCGAGCTTCTTGATGACCTTGTGCTCGCCGCGATCGATGATCACGTCGGTGACGGCTTCGGGCAGATTGCTGCGGCCCGAGATCGCCAGCAGGTGGTCCTGCCCCTTCTTGCGCGCGATCTCCACCAGCGTGCTGGTCTTGAGGCGGGTGGACTGCGCCAGCACGTCGCCAGCCACGGCGATTTCGTCATCCCATGCCAGGTGCTGAATCACTCCCGGCGGCGCGAACGCAACCGGCGCCAGGCGCTTGCCGAAATCGGCCCTGGCGCGGCTTTCGACACGGGCGATCAGCAGGCACATGACGTCGTCAAAGACCTTGACCTGATCCTCGTTGAGGCGCGCGCCATCATTCAGGAACAGGTTGGTCACCTGTCGAAGCGTTTCGACCCGCTCCGCGGGCGAGCCGGTTCTGACGGCGTCCTCGAGTTCGGCGATGATGGATTGATCCGCCTGTAGCGCCATCGTTTCCGGAGCGATCTGTTGGTGTTGCAGGAATGGAAACCGCACAATGGCCGCCGCGGCCCTACATCAGCGTTAAGTTGGAACTCCGTAGAAATACAGGGCGCGGCCGCCGGCGGGACGTACCATCAGCCTGCCGCTCGATCCTGGCTGGCGAATTTTCGCGCGCCCACCACGCACAGGATGACGGCGAGGGTGACGACCAGCATCATCCAGGTCACGGGTTCATGCAGCAGCGTGGCCGCCAGCGCCAGACCGAAGAAGGGTTGCAGCAATTGCAATTGGCCGACGGCGGCGATGCCGCCCTGGGCAAGGCCGCGATACCAGAAGACGAAACCGATCAACATACTGAACAGCGAGACATAGGCGAGGCCAAGCCAGGCCGGCCACGCGATGCCGGAAAAGCTCGGCGGCATGCAGTAAATCAGCAGCGCGATCATCGCTGGCAGCGACAGCACGAGCGCCCAGGAGATCACCTGCCAGCCGCCGAGCGTGCGGGAAAGCTTCGCGCCCTCGGCATAGCCGAGCCCGCAGACGATGATGGCGGCCAGCATCAAGGCATCGCCGGTAGCGGACGCCGTCAGCCCCTGCATCAGTGCGAAGCCGGCCACCAATGCGCTGCCGAGCGCGGAGAATATCCAGAATGCGGGCTTCGGCCGCTCGCCGCCGCGCAGCACGCCGAAGATCGCCGTCGATAGAGGCAGCAGTCCGATGAAGACGATGGAGTGCGCCGAGCTGATGTGCTGCAGCGCCAGTGCCGTCAGCAAGGGAAAGCCGACCACGACGCCGAGGGCGACGATCACGAGCGAGACGAGATCGCCGCGCGAGGGGCGCTTTTCCCTGAACAGTAACAGCAGGCCGAGCGCCAGCACGCCGGCGATCGCGGCGCGCGCGACCGTCAGAAAGACCGGGTCGAACTGGATCACCGCAACGCGCGTGGCCGGGAGCGATCCGCTGAAGATCACCATCCCGATGAATCCATTGATCCATCCGCTCGCCATCCGGTCCATCTGAAAACCCCAGTGATCGACCTTATCAAGGGTGGCGGCTGGAAATCCCAGAGACAGTCCGATACGGTTTGGGGAAACTGTTATGGTATCAGGTTCAATACGGATGAGCGAAGCAGCAAAAAGCGGGACGCGCCTGTCAGCCGTCATGGCCGCGATACGGCAGCGCATTGCCGGCCGCAGCCTGACGTCAGGCGATAAACTGCCGTCGATCCGGTCCTTTGCCGGCACCATGCAGGTGTCGATGTCCACGGTGGTCGAGGCCTATGAGCGGCTGGTCGCCGAAGGGGTGATCCAGTCGCGCCCCGGATCCGGGTTCTACGTGGCCAGCCAGGCGGCGCCTCTGGCGCTGTCGGAGATCGGGCCGAAACTGGATCGGGCGATCGATCCGTTCTGGGTCTCGCGCCAATCGCTGGCATCAGGAGATAGCGATCTGAAACCGGGTTGCGGCTGGCTGCCGCCGTCCTGGTTGCCGGAAGACGGCATGCGCCGCGCCCTTCGAACGCTGTCGCGGGCCAATGGTCCTGTTTTGGCCGACTACGGCGCCCCGCTCGGACTGCCGCCCTTGCGCCAGCTGATCGCCCGGCGAATGGGCGACCGCGGCATCGAAGCTTCGCCGGACCAGATCATCCTCACGGAGTCGGGGACGCAGGCGATCGATCTGTTATGCCGGTTCCTGCTCGAGCCGGATGACACCGTACTGGTGGACGATCCCTGCTATTTCAATTTCCATGCGCTGCTGCGCGCCCATCGCGCCCGCATCGTCAGCGTGCCCTATACGCCGGCGGGGCCGGATATGGCGCGCTTCGCCCAGGCGCTGCATGAGCACAGGCCGCGGCTCTACATCACCAACTCGGCCATCCACAACCCGACCGGGGCCACGCTATCGCCAGTGACGGCGCACCGGGTCTTGAAGCTGGCCGAACAGTTCGGCCTGACCATTATCGAGGACGATATCTTCGCCGATTTCGAGCACACGCTGGCGCCCCGGCTGGCGGCCTTCGACGGCCTCGATCGGGTGGTCCATATCGGCAGCTTCTCCAAGACATTGTCCGCGTCGGCGCGCTGCGGATTCATTGCCGCACGCCCCGACTGGATTGAGGGACTGATCGACCTGAAGATCGCCACCTCCTTCGGTGGCGGTCGCCTCGCCGCAGAACTGGTTCTCAATGTCTTGCGGGATGGCAGCTACCGCAAACACATGGAAGGGCTGCGCCTCCGCCTGTCCCGTGCCATGGGCGAGGTGAACACAAGGCTGAAATCTCTCGGCATCGAACCGTGGCTCGAGCCTCAGGCCGGCATGTTTCTATGGAGCCGGCTGCCTGACGGTATCGATGCGGCGGATGTGGCCAGGGAGGCACTGGCCGAGAACATCGTTCTCGCCCCCGGCAACGCGTTCAGCCTGTCGCAATCGGCAACCAGCTTCCTGCGGTTCAATGTCGCGCAGTCCGGGGATATCAGAATATTCGAGGCGCTGCGAAAGGCGATCGCGCGACGGCCAAAATCGGCTGTTGCCTGACGGGAATTCCGCTGTTCTATCCGGCGGCTGCCGGCGTCACCGATGCCAGCGGCACGTCGAACGCGTAGACGAAGCCGGTGGGTTCATAGGTCAATTTGACATCGCCCCTGAGTTGCCTGCCGAGGGTCTCGATCAGGCGGGTGCCGAAGCTCTGCCGGGCAGGCGGCTGCACCGCGGGCCCGTTTCTTTCGGTCCAGGTCAGGCGCAGCCGCTGCGCGGTTTCGTCGACGGTCCATGCAATGTCGACGCGGCCGTTCGGGATCGACAGGGCGCCGAACTTGGTGGTGTTGGTGCAGAGTTCGTTCAGCGTCATCGCAATGGCAATCACGGCGCCCGAGGCGATCCGGATAGGCGGTCCCGCAATCGAGAATTTCACCGCATCCGGATCGTCGAAGGCTTCGGTGGCGCCACGCACGATTTTTTCGAGATCGGCGCTGCTCCATCGCGCCTGCAGCAGCAAATCGTGCGCCCGTCCCAGCGCCAGCAGCCGGCCTTCGATGGCGTGCTGCGCGTGCTCGGCGCCGGCCACGTTGCGCAGGCTCTGCGAGGCAATGGCGCTGACCGTCGCCAGCGTGTTCTTGATGCGGTGGTGCAGTTCTTCCAGGATCAGCTTCTGCAGCTTGTCGGACGCTGCGCGCTCGCGGGCGTCGATGCCGGCCTGGTCGAGCAATTCCTGGGCGTTGATTTCCGCCTGCGCCAGCAGCAGCCGAAGGCTGACATTCTCCGCCGCGAGAAAGTCCTGCGGGGGTGCTGCGCCGCCGTGAAAACGGTGCTGGTCTTCGTGAAGATCGGTTTCGAGCATCCGCGACTATAGCACCCTATGTCGTCTACCGCTCAGATCAATTGCGGCCGTTTCATTGGCAATGCGGCGATTCCGGGCGCTTATGTCGCATTATCGTCACTGTCAGGGGTTGTTGAGCTAGGTCAATACCACCGGGCTGCCGCCGTCTGACAATGCTCTGAGCAGGGCTTGCCCCTGGCCAATTTCCGGGAGTTGTTGAAATGACGAAATCGTCTGGCGTTGTTCTTGCCGCGCTGGCAGTTGCGACACTTTGGACCGTCGCACCTGCGGCAGCGGCGCCGATCGGATCGCCGCGGATGCTGCAAAGCACGGTGGAACCTTTGGTGGAGACGGTGCGATATCGTCGCGGCTATGGCCCTGCCATTGGGCTTGGCATCGCTGGCGCGCTGATCGGCGGGGCGATGATTGGCGCAGCGCAGCCCTACGGCTATTACGGGCACCCCGGCTACTATGGATACCCCGGCTATTACGGTCCGGCCTACGTCGTCGCACCGCCGCCCTATGTCGGTGGCGGCGCCGTGGCTTATTGTGCGCAGCGCTACAGGTCCTATGACCCGTATTCCGGGACCTATCTTGGCTACGACGGTTATCGGCATCCTTGCCCTTGATGGCGGGCAATGGTTGATTGAGCAAGTGTCGCCCCGGCGTGTCGCAGGGGCCAAGTCCGCCGACCGCCGTGAGCTGTTGCGTTTGGTTCGGGACGACGTGGTCATGACAGCGTCTGTCAGCAGATCGACCGGTGGCATGTCGGAAATAACAACCAGGTCTGACCATCAGAAAGGCGCCGAGGCCGAAGTCGAAGGCTTTCGGAAGGACCTCGGTCCGTTTGTCGTTGCCGCCGAGACAACCCGAATGGCGATGGTGTTTACGGATGCGACGGAACCCGACAACCCGATCATCTTTGCCAATGACAGCTTTCTCTCTCTAACCGGCTACCGGCGCGAAGAGGTTCTCGGCAAGAGTTTCAATTTTCTGCTGGCCCACAGCGCCGACGCCGAGGCGCTGGCGCGGATCAAGACCGAATTCGAGGGGGCGTCGAATGGCGGGGCAGAACTTCTTTATCGCCGCAAGGATGGAAGCGAATTCTGGTCCGTGGTCTTCATCAGCCCGGTTCGCGACGAGGACGGCGACATCGTTCAGTATTTTGCCTCGATGGTCGATCTCACCAGACAAAAGGAGAATGAAGTCCAGCTGAGGATGCTGATCGACGAACTGAACCATCGCGTCAAGAATACCCTTTCGACGGTGCAATCGATTGTCCGCCAGACGTTGCGAACCTCCTCCGATCCCGCGACCATCCGGGACTCCATCGAATCCCGTCTGTTTGCGTTCTCGCGGTCGCACGACCTGCTGACCCGCGAAAAGTGGGAAAGTGCCGGGCTGTACGACATCGTTCACGATGCCGTGGAACCATTCGTGGCCGCGGGCGGTCGGACGGACCGGATTGCGATCACGGGCGAGAACATCCGTTTCCCGCCAAAGGCCGCCCTGGCCCTCGGCATTGCGTTCAACGAGCTCGCAACGAACGCCGTGAAATACGGTGCATTGGCCAACGCGGCGGGATCAATCCTGATCGAGTGGACCATCGAGACGACGCCGGCTGGCAGCCGGCTGCTCCTGAAATGGCAGGAGAAAGACGGTCCCATGGTCACGCCGCCCGCACATAAGGGGTTCGGATCGCGGGTGATCGAGCGTGGTCTGGCCCATGAGCTCGCAGGAAACGCGCATCTCGACTACCGGCCGGACGGCCTCGTCTGCACCATGAGCATCCCGCTGCCCGGAACTGCCCGTGATGGATAGACTGCTTTCCTGTCGGCAGGTTCTCGTCGTCGAGGATGAAATGCTGCTTGTCATGATGATCGAAGACATACTGACCGACCTTGGGTGCAAGTCGCTCAGCTCTGCGGCGACGGTCGACGAGGCCCTCGCCCTGATTGCCGCGCAAGCCTTCGACGTCGCCATGCTGGATATGAATTTGAATGGCAGAGACAGCCATCCGGTGGCGGAGGCGCTTGCCGCGCGCGGCGTACCTTTTTTCTACGTGACCGGAAACACCGGTCACGGGTTGCGCGATGGCTATGCCGACCGGCCGATGCTGAAAAAGCCCTTCAGGCAAGAGGACCTGATCGCGGTACTCGTGCGTCTCCAGGACCAGCAGTCGTCGTCGCCAAGAGGGTAGCTGGACGTGACGATCAAAGGTGTTCTTCGAAGTCCTCAAATGACTTGCCGAACTGCGTCAGCGCCTCCTCCAGATAGTCCGCCAGCATGGGCGTCCCGATCAGGTAGGATGCCGTACGGTTGTTGTGGGCACGTGAGGCCTCGGCGTGCAGATCGCGCCAGCTGTCGAGATCGCCGTCACCGCGGCCGAGCCACATCAGGGCGACGAGTTCAATCTGCTCGTCGACGTTCAAGCCGCGAATGAAGCCGGAAAGCTCGGAACGATCGGTGCTGTTGCCGTGATCCTCAGGCATGTCGTCGCCCGTATCGGCGGTCAGATCCGGCTGATCAGCTTTGCCGTCGGACTGGCGTGACTTGGCGATGATGAAGAACACTTTCTCCGGCGAGATCGACAGGCTCGGAATTTTTCGCATCGCAGGTGGCTCCAGATGGCAGGCGTGATGTTTGAGCTAACGGCTTCCTGCAACGAGCGCCTTGCGCGAAATCAAATCAGTGAGGTCGCGGGCGCGGGTGGTTTCAGTCGCCCGCTGATCCGTCCGCGCCCGCTGCAAGGGTCGCTTGCCGGCGCCACTACTGCCTGTAGCGGCAATATTCTTCGCCATTGTCGTACTCGACGCAGATTTTTACGCGGCGCCGCGGCCGGTCTGCGTCGGCATATCCCCGGTAGGTCCTTTCCCGGTCGGCATCGTCCCAGTAGCGCTCGCCGCGCTCGTGATATCGTCCACGATCCTTGTCGCGATCGTAGCCCATGCGGTCGCCGTCGCCACGACGCATCATGCCGCCGTGGCCGGTCTCGCGGTCATCGCGGCCCATGCGGTCGCCGTCGCCACGATGCATCATGCCGCCGTGGCCGGTCTCGCGATCATCGCGACCCATGCGGTCGCCGTCGCTGCGGCGCATCTTCCAGTCCGGACCCATCTCGCGGTTATCGGACTTCTGTTGCTCGCGGCCGGCTTTTTGATCCGGCGTTGGCGGGGCGTTCTGATCGGTCTGGGCCGGGGCTCCGGCTTGTGGCGCTGCGGCCGGCGCTTTTCCCGGCTCCTGGGCGAATGAACAGAGGGTCGACGAAGCGAGCAACATCGCGGCGAGAACGAACACGCGCATGGGGGATTTCCTCCGTTGGGGTGACCGGTAACGAACTGGCCGTCAGTTGGTTGCGCGCTTCGGATCAAAATCGAACCGGCGCCACGCCCGGTTGTGAGGAAGACTAGAACCGTGCACGCAAGCCAAGCGCCAGCCATGCCCGCCACGCCGCGGCTTTCAACGGGTCTTCTGAATCCCCGACCGTCTTCATGGTATGCGGGGCATTCGGGCACCCCTCGCACCCTGGAAACTCAAACACGCAGAACTCGCGGCCGTTAGGCTCGTTCGTCGTCATTCCGAAACGGCAGCGGAACGGGGCGGGACACGCCCCGATGGGCTGAATTTGCGACATGATGCCCCCCATGATCGGGCGGGAGCGCGGGCTCTCAGTCACCGGCGATTGCCAAGGTCCGGGCGGTGATAAAACCAAGTTTGTCATGTTCGGAACCCGGAACCATGATCCACATCAATTCCGTCCATTCCGCCCGATTTTTGAGTTGGCGCGTCCCGGGCCCGTCACCCGATTGTGCTGAAAAGGCGAAAAGCCAGCATCGTCAGCCGGTTGCGTTGCGCCAGATGCGTACTACAAGGTTCCCTCGACCAGGAGGGAACCATGCAATCCGTCGTCATCACCGGGGCCTCCACCGGCATCGGCTGGGCTACGTCAAAACTGCTGCTCGACCGCGGCTTTCGCGTGTTCGGCAGCGTGCGCAAGCAGGCCGACGCCGAGCGTCTCAAAAGTGAGTTCGGCGCCAATTTCACGCCGCTGCTGTTCGACGTCACCGACGAGGCCGGGGTGCTGGCATCGGCGCGCGAGGTTCGCGCCGCGCTGAATGGCAAAACGCTCAGTGGCCTCGTCAACAATGCCGGCATCGCGGTCGCGGGGCCGCTGCTGGAACTCGCGGCCGACGAATTCCGCCGCCAGATGGAAGTCAACGTCATCGGGCCTGTCATCGCCACGCAGGCGTTCGGTCCGCTGCTCGGATCCGATCCGTCGCTGACGGGACCGAAGGGGCGGATCGTGATGATCAGCTCGGTCTCCGGCAAGGTCGGCGCACCGCTGACCGCGCCCTATGTGGCGTCGAAGCACGCGGTCGAGGGGCTGTCGGAAAGCCTGCGCCGCGAACTGATGCTGTTCGGCATCGACGTCATCATCGTCGCCCCCGGTCCGGTAAAGACCCCGATCTGGAGCAAGGCCGAGGAGACTGACATTTCCGTCTACCAGAACTCGCCGTACTTCCCGGCGCTGCAGCGAATCCGCAAATTCATGCTGCAACTCGGCGAGACCGGATTGCCGGCGGAGAAGATCGCGGAAGTAATCGCCGACGCCCTGACGTCGGCGAGCCCGAAAGTGCGCTACCAGATCACGCCGGATCCGGTGCAGCAGCTGATCGGCTCCGTGCTGCCGAAGCGCATGATCGACCGGATCATCGCCAAGCGTCTCGGGTTGATGCCGAAGGCGTGAGGCAAGGCATTGGCCGCTAGCTCGCCCGCACCGTGCGCGGCGTCCGCGCCGATGTCATCGCGATCATCCGCAGCGCGAACACCGCCAGCAGCGGAATCAGGAACATCGCGTACGGCGGCATGTCGGGAATCCGCTTGCCGAACGACACCGTGAACTGAAACAGCAGATAATAGCCGCCGGTGAGATGCAGGATGCGAAAGGCGCGCGGGCCGATCGCCGCCGCGGTGCGGTCGAACGAGGTCGCGGCCATCGCGATGATGAAGGCATAGCCGATGCCGCCGAAGATATAGGACGCGGCGTTGGTGGCGGCGGCGTAGCCGACCGGATCCATCAGGGCAAAGCAGGCGATGGCGGCGGCGTGGATGCCGTGCGACGCCGCGAAGGTCACGCCGAGATAACGCCGGTTGCGGCGCTGCCACCGCGTCCAGGCATTGGGCCACAGCTTCGCCAGCGCCGCGGCGCTGAAGGCGAGGCAGAAGAACAGCAGCGAGGTGCGCGCAGTGAAGCGGATCACCATGCGGACGCCGTCGACCTCGAAGCCCCGCATGCCCGCGACCCCGGCACTCAAGGCCACGAGCACCAGGGTGAGCACGGCGAACAGCCGCCAGCCTTCGAACCAGTTTTGGCGATGAGATGGCATCATGGCTTGCTCCCGAGGATAATGTAATCACTGGTTACATTTGGCTCGGGTCAGCCGTCAATCCGTGTATGCAGTGCTTACATTCACGATCGGGTGATGCTAGATGTTGATGGAATCAGGCTGGGGTACGACTAGGCATTCTGTTCATGGGGTTGTTTTCAAGATTTTTGGTTAGGCCATAGCCATGCCCGCCACCGCCGCGCCAAAACGCCGGGCAGCCAAAGATCCGGCAGCGCCGCCGAAGCCTTATCACCACGGCGACCTCAGGCGCGTGCTGATCGAGGCCGCGCTGCAGCTGGCCGGCGAGGGTGGCGCGGCAGCGGTCAGCGTGCGCGAGGCGGCGCGCCGCGCCGGGGTGTCGCCGGGAGCGCCGTTCCGGCATTTCCCGAGCCGCGACGCCCTGATGACGGCGGTGGCCGGCGAAGCGCAGCAGCGCTTCCGGGCCGAGATATCAGCCGCGCTGGCTGAAGTGCCGGAGGCTGACCCGCTGGCGCGGTTTCGCGCGCTGGGTCTGGCCTATCTGCGCTGGGCGATGCGCAACCCGGCGCATTTCGAGATCATCTCGAGCGGCCGCTATTTTGTCCATGACAAGGCGAGCGACCTGTCGCGGGACAATGCCGAAGTGATCGATTTCACTGAGCGCACACTGGCCGATGCGTATGCGTTGGGCCAACTGCGCAGCGGCGACCTGAAACGGGTCCAGATTGCCGGCCGCGCTCTGGTCTACGGCTTTGCCCGCATGAACATCGATGGGCACTTTCCGCGCTGGGGCATCGCAGAGGAAGAGGCCGCTCTGACCGCCGAGGCGATCCTCGATCTGTTCATCGAGGGCATCGCGAAGCATTGATGTTCCCGTCATCTCCGCTTTGAATGTTCCCGGAACAAATTTTTGGCGCAGCCGTTTTTCGTCGACACCATAGAGGAGGACGAGAGATGGCAATTGAATCCAGAGAGACAGGAAATCTGATCGGCAGCGACAAGGTCGAAGGAACCGCCGTTTACGGCGCCGACAGCGAGAAAATCGGAACCATCGAGCGTGTCATGATCGACAAGATCAGCGGCAAGGTTTCCTACGCGGTGTTGAGCTTCGGCGGTTTCCTGGGCATCGGCGATGATCACTATCCGCTGCCCTGGCAGTCGTTGAAATACGACACCAATCTGGGAGGCTACGTCACGGGCATCACGCAGAAGCAGCTCGAAGGCGCGCCCCGATACGGCAACGACAACAGCTGGAACTGGTCGGACACATCCCGCACCCGCGCGGTGAACGACTATTACGGCGTTCCGTTCGTCGCCTGAACCGTCAGCGGCCATCAGCCAAGGGCCCCGGCAACCGCCGGGGCCTTTTTCGATGTGCGTGACGTCGTATCCGGTCGGAACCGGCCGAGCCGCCCGCCCGGGGAACATGAAACGGAGGTAACGATGACCCGAAGCCTGATGTGCGTCGTCCTGCTGCTGACGCTGAGCCGCCCAGGCTTTGCCCAGATGGACAGGACCAACCCGGCATTTTATGTCGTGCTCAACGCGCTGACCCGGAATTGCACGGTGGTCGACAAATTGCCGCATACCGATACCCTGAACATCACCGTCGCCAGCGACGCGGTCTACAAGACCCGGACGGAAGCCGAAGCCGCCGCGAAGACGCCGGCCCCCTGCAAGCAATAGGGCGGGGCGGGGCTTCTCCCCTCCGCGGGAGGGTAGCCACGTCGCTGACACCCGCGTCCTGACCCCGGCGGTCCATGTGCAAAGATTGCTCATTCACGCCGCCGGTAAATTCATTGCGCGTTCATGACGTTTCCCCTACATTTTTATGACACGTCGCAGGCTCCGGATGCGACGTCCGTCTCCTGGTCATCGCCAGCCAAGGCTCAAAGGCAGTGCCGGGTATAGTTGCGTCCCGTCCATGGCGCCCGCGCCAAATCCAGGTCCCGTCGCCACCGTCGCCGCCGCAGGCCTTGCCTCGGTAGGGTTCTGGCGGCTGCTTGCCGTGGCGGCCCCCCATCTGGCGGCGATCGGCCTGATGCTGCAGACCGAAAACGACTTCGGGGCGCGGCTCGGTTTCCTGCTGTCCTGGGGTCTGCTGAACTGCTTCTGGATCGCGTTGCTGCGGCGTCCGGCGCTGTCGGGCGCGCTGTCGCTGACCCTGGTGGTGGTGCTGATCCTGCTGTCGCAGCTCAAGCACGGCATCGTGCAGATGACCGCGAATTTCATCGACGTCATGGTGATCGACCGCGACAGCGCGGCGTTCCTGTTTACGATCTTCCCCAATCTGCGCTGGTCCGTGGTCGGCGCGGCTGCCGTCATCCTCCCGTTGATGTACGCGCTGTGGTGGCTGGACCCGTTCCGGATTCGCCGGCTGCCGGCGCTGGCCTGCAAGCTGGCCTGCCTGGCCGCGCTGGTGGGATATTCCTATGCGTGGCCCGAGCAGCCCTGGCGCGGCTATTACGACGACGGCTATTTGTCGAAATTCTCCCGCTCCGGCGTCACCGCGGTGTCGGATTTCTTCAATTACGGCTTCATGGAATCCGACGCCGTTGCCGCCGGGCGCCTCAAGGTGCCGCTGGAGGAATCCTGCGCGCCGACGGGGCGGCGGCCCCACATCATCATGATCCATGACGAGTCGAGTTTCGACATTCGGCAGGCCAGGGGCATCAAGGTTCCCGCGGGCTATGGCAGTCACTTCAAATCGTCCGACGGCAAGTCGCGCACCTTCATGGCCGAGAGCAGCGGCGGGGCGAGCTGGTTCACCGAATACAATGTGCTGGCCGGGCTATCGTCGCGCTCGTTCGGCCGGTTTTCCTATTTCGTGACCCGCATCGCCGCGGGCCGCGTCGAGCGCGGACTGCCGCTGGCGCTGCGCCGCTGCGGCTACAGCACGACGTCGCTCTATCCGGCCCATGGCGCGTTCATGAGCGCGCGGCAATTCCACACCACCACCGGGATCCAGAACTTCCTCGACGCGCGCGATCTCGGCGCCAGGGGCGTCGAGCCCGACCGCTTCTTTTACGACAAGGCGCTGAACCTGTTGTCGCAGGAAGCGCCGGCGAAGCCGCAGTTCATCTTCGTCTACCTCGCCGCCAATCACTTCCCCTGGGAGAAGCGGTTTCGCCCCGAACTGACGCCGTCCTGGTCGCGGCCCGGCAATGAGCCGAAAGTCGATGAGTATCTGCGCCGGCAGACCATGAGCGCCGACGACTATTCGGCATTCGTGGCGGGGTTGAAAAAGAAATTTCCGGCGCAGCCGTTCCTGATCGTGCGCTATGGCGATCATCAGCCGGAATTCTCCTCGAATATCCTCGATCCCGGCCTCGACGAGGCCGGCGTCGGCAAGAAATTCGAGAGTTACGACCCGCGTTATTTCGCCACCTATTATGCGATCGACACCCTCAATTTCGAACCGGTGAAGAGCCCGGCGGTGATGGAAACCATCGACGCGCCCTATCTGCCGCTGGTGATCCAGGAAGCCGCGGGAATTCCGCTCGATCCCTCGTTCGAGGAACAGAAGAACATCATGATGCGCTGCAAGGGTGTATTCTATGCCTGCAAGAGCGGCGCGGAAGCCCGCCGCTTCAACCGGCTCCTGATCGACGCCGGTTTCGTGAAGAACCTCTAGGGGAGGTGGACATGCCGGCCTCCGCCGAAACCGAAACCGGAGCGGGCCCGACCGGCGCTGCCGTGCGCGGCGTCCGGTTCCATGTCGGCGTTGGCGTGCTTGCAGCACTTCATCTTGCGGCGTTGGCTGTCCTGCTGGCCTGGGAATACGGACCCTTTGCGATCACGCTGTCGGTGCTGGCGTGGATCTTCTTCAATTGCCTGTTCCTGCTGGTGCTGCCGCGACCGGGCGTTTCGGCGGCGCTGGCGCTGGCTTTGGTGGTGCTGCTGATCGTGATGTCGCGCTTCAAGTTCGACATTCTGCAGCTGTCGCTGACCTTCCTCGATTTCCTGATCGTCGATCGCGACACCTTCTCGTTCCTGCTTTCGGTGTTTCCGCCGTTGCGGACGCAATTGATTGTGGCGGCGGTTCTCGCCGTCCCGGTATTGTGGCTGGTCTGGCGCTGCGATCCTTTTCGCGTGGGCCGTCGTCTTTCGCTGGCGGTGCTTGCCGCAACAACCCTGTTGATGTCGGTGATGTCGGTGTCGGCGCCCGAGCAGCCATGGGAGCCGTTCCAGGGCGTCAATCATATCTCCAACCTCGCGCGCTCCGGCGTGGTGGCGGTGTCGCGGCTGACCTCGACGGGATGGATCGAGGCCGATCCGGCTGCGCGCGGCCTGACCCCGCGAGCCCACGCCGCCGGCCGTCCGGCGCTGCCGCCGGGCGAGGATTGCGACACCACGGTGAAGCGGCCGCACATCATCATGCTGCTCGACGAGTCGAGCTTCGATGTCACCGCCGCCCCCGGCGTCAAGGTGCCCGAGGGATACACCGACTTCTTCAAGTCGATCGACGGTAACAGGCGCACCATGATCGCCGAGGCGACCGGCGGTCCGACCTGGTACACCGAGTTCAACGTGCTGAGCGGGATGTCGGCGCGATCGTTCGGCGATCTGAAATTCTACGTCACCCGAATCGCCGCCGGCCGGGTCGCGCGCGGACTGCCGCAGGCGCTGAAGCGCTGCGGTTACAAGACCTTCTCGCTCTATCCGACCTATGGGAATTTCCTCGGCGCGCGCGCCTTCCAGAAGGGCGCCGGCGTCGGCCATTTCATCGACATGGCGGATATGGGCGTCAACGAGGACATGCAGACCGACAAATTCTACTTCGACCAGGCCCTGAAAGTGTTTGCTGCCCAGCAGCCGTCGCAGTCGCCGGTCTTCATGTTCGTGTACCTAACCGCCAATCATTTCCCGTGGACCAGCGTCTACCGGCCCGATCTGACGCCGGACTGGACGCCGCCGGGCAACACCGCGGAGACCGATGAATACATTCGCCGCCAGGTTATGACGGCGAAGGACTACGCCGATTTCACTGCCCGGCTGGCGCGCGACTATCCGGACCAGTCGTTCATGGTGCTGCGTTTCGGCGACCACCAGCCGGCCATCTCGCAGAAACTGCTTGAGCCCGGCATCGACCGAAAGGTGCTGGCGCAGCGCCTGATGGCGGCGGATCCGCGCTACTTCTCGACCTACTATGCGCTCGACGGCATCAACTTCTCACCCCCCGATCTGTCGTCGGCGCTCGAAACGCTCGATGCGGCCTATATCCCGATCGTGGTCCAGGACGCCGCCGGCGTCCCGCTCGATCCGTCCTTCGCGGAACAGAAAAAGATCATGTTGCGCTGCAAAGGCCAGTTCTATGCCTGCAGGGGCGGCGCGGAAGCCCGCCGCTTCAACCGGCTGCTGATCGACGCCGGCCTGGTGCGGGGACTGTAGGGCGAGGCCCAATTTGCCGGCGGAGTTCCAGCGGACAGGGTGGCCGGCGGCCTTGAGCGTGGCGGGGCAAACCTGCTACCGTTGGAGCATTGGAAGGCTTCTTTTTCCGGGTTTTTCGCCATGGTGATGCGTCTGTTCGCGCCGCAGTTTCTCGTGCTCTGGGCTTTCATTGGCTCGGCGCTGGCCGTGCACTTTCGCGGCAAGGTACGGCTTGGGTTCTGGCGGCAGCTCACCGACCATTCCACCATCATGGCGCCCTACAATGTGCTGATGTACCTGTTCTCGGCGGTGCCGAACCGGCCCATCCTGGACGAGGATTCGATCCCGGAACTCAAAGTTCTGCGCGACAACTGGGAGCCGATCCGCGACGAGGCGATGGTGCTGTTCGCACAGGGCCAGATCAAGGCCGCGGACAAGTACAACGACTGGGGTTTCAATTCGTTCTTCCGCACCGGATGGAAGCGGTTTTACCTGAAATGGTACGGCGCGGCGCTGCCGTCGGCGCTGGCCAATTGCCCGAAGACCGTCGAACTCCTGAACTCCATTCCCAACATCAAGGGCGCGATGTTCGCCACCCTGCCGCCCGGCGGCAAACTGGTGCAGCACCGCGACCCCTATGCCGGCTCGCTGCGTTATCACATGGGACTGGTCGTGCCGAAATCGCCCGGCGAATGCCGGATCGTGATCGACGGCGAACCGCACTACTGGCACGAGGGCAAGGGTCTGCTGTTCGACGAGACCTATCTGCACTACGCCGAGAACACCACCAGCGACGACCGCATCATCCTGTTCTGCGATGTCGAACGACCGCTGCGCACCCGCGCCATGACCGCGGTCAATCGCTGGGTCTCCAAGCACATCATCAACGAGAGTGCCACCCAGAACGAGGATGGCGAGCACATCGGCTGGCTGAACCGGGTCTTCGGCTCCGTCTATCAGGTGCGGCTGGTGGGCAAGCGGATGAAGGCCTGGAACAAGCGCGTCTATTACGCGGTGAAATTTCTCCTGATCGGCGGCATCCTCGCCGCCTTCCTGGCGACGGCCTTCGCTTGAGGCGACTCCCTTTTTCGTCATGGCCGGGCATAGCCGTCCGAAGGACGGTGTCGCTTGCGCTCGCCTACGCCCGGCCATCCACGCCTTTCTTGCTAAACCGGAGCGAAGACGTGGATGCCCGGGACAAGCCCGGGCATGACGAATTGGGAGCATTCGGCCCTCCGGCGCCTGCGTCGTGGTGACGCCTCCATCCCTGTCATTTTCCCGCGGCGAGGCTTGACCGTGGGCGCCACCATCCTATGAGATGAGCCCATGAACTGGATTCGACCGATATTGCTGTTGCTCGCCGTCGCCGCCTGCTCCCCGGCGCTGGCGGAGACCATGAAATTCGAGGACTCGGCGGCCCTGCTGGGGGCCAGCTGCGCCAAGGATATCGAGGCCAATTGCCGCGGCGTCAATCTCGACCCCACGCGCATGAAGGACTGCCTGTCGCGCAACCAGGATGTGCTGTCGCCGCAGTGCAAGAGCGACTACGGCATGGCGTTCGCAGCGATCCAGAAGCGGGTCGCCGCGCGCGCCGCCGTCTTCAAGCTCTGCGAGCGCGACATCGTCAAATTGTGCGGGGTCACTGACAAGGCCGATCGCACCAGGGCCCTGGAGTGCCTGATCGCCGGGCCACGCGGCATCGGCATCAATTGCAACAAGTCCGTCACCGAAGCGGGGTATCGCTGATGCGACGGACAAGCCAATGCCTGGGCCGTATCGGGTTGCTGGTGGTCGCGCTGCTCGGCTGTGCGGTGTGGCCAGCGCAGGCCCAGGCACCGGCGGCCAGCAGCTCGGAAGACTGGGTCAAGCGGCTGGCCGGCCTCGAAACCGCGCCGGATCTGGACGTCGTCGCCCTGCGGCATCAGGCCACCGAGCGCGTCAAATCAAGGGCCGATACGCAGTCGCTCAAGCGGCCGCTGGTCGCCCCGCATTTGCTCAAGCTGCCGCAGCTGGTGGCCGACATTCAGTTCGATGCCGACGCTGCCGTGGTTCGGCCGGAGTCTTACCGGGTGCTGGGACGGATCGCCGATACGCTCACCCATCCCTCGCTGCTCGGATATAAATTCCTGATCGTCGGGCACACCGTCTCGACCGGCCGGCGCGACATCAACCTGTCGCTGAGCCAGCGGCGGGCCGACGTGATCCGTGAAGTGCTGATCAACACCTTCAAGATCAACCCGAAGCGGCTGCAGTCGCTCGGTCTCGGCGAGGAGCAGTTGCTGGACAGCGCCCGCCCTGCGTCGCCTGCCAACCAGCGGGTCCACCTCATGACTGTTGGAACCACGATTGATCCCAACGCTCCCGCCGTCGCGCCTGCCGCCGCCGCTCCCGCGAAAGCAGGGACCCATAAGCCCAAGCGTTAGCTGCGTGACTGCGTAGGGTGGACAAAGGCGCGCTTGCGCCGTGCCCACCATCTCTTGTCGGCTGCGAAAATGGTGGCCACGCCATCGCGCGCGCATTCGCGCACCCGTTGCCTTTGCCCACCCCACGATCCCTACCTACTTCCCGACCTTGTCCCACAGCCAGCGCGCCACCGCATCGGGCGACGATGCGCCGTCGCCGCCGGCGGCGCGCAGATTGGCCTCTCGCATGGTGGCGATGTCGATCCGGCCCAGCAACGGCGCCAGCGCCGCGCGCAGCGCCTCGTCCTTGGCGCGCTTCGGCGCCAGCAGGATGATGGCGTCGTAGGGCGGGATCGCGTGTTTGCTATCGCCCAGCACCACCAGGTCGTATTTGGCGATCAGCCCGTCGCTGGTATAGCCGGCGATGATGTCGACCTCGCCGGAGGCGGCCGCGGCATACATGAAATCCGGCTGCATCTGGCGCTGCGTGCGAAATTTCAGCCCATAGGCCTTCTGCAGGCCCGCCCATTCCGGCCGCGAGAAGAATTCGTAATCCGCTGCCATCGACATCGTTGCGGCATGCGCGGCGAGATCGGAGATCGAGCGAATGCCCTTTTCCTCGGCGCGCTTGCGCGGCATCACCAGCGCATAGGCGTTCTCAAAACCGAGTTCGCCCAGCAGCGTGACGTTCTGCCGCGCCAGCGTGGCTTTCAACTCGGCCAGCAGTTCCCCGCGCGGCTTGATGTCGGTACGGTGAAACTGGTTGGCCCACAACGTGCCGGAATAGTCGACATAGACGTCGATATCGCCTGCCGCCAGCGCCTCGAAGATCACGTTGGAGCCGAGGCCCTCGCGCGAACTGGCGGAAAACCCCGCCGCGCGCAGCCGCTGCGCCATCAACGCCGACAGCACATACTGCTCGGCAAAGGTTTTGGCGCCGACGACAACGCTCGTCGGCGAACGCGCCACCGACGGCACCAGCGTAGCCGCCACCAGCGCCGCGATGCCGATGCCGCCCGCCAGCGCGCGCAGCCGGCTGCGGTGGCGGATACCCGCCTCGATCAGCGCCAGCAGTTGATCGACCGCAAGCGCCAGCACCGCGGCGGCAAGGCAGCCGAACAGCACGAACACCCAGTTCTGGGTCTGCAGCCCCGCGAAGATGTAGTTGCCGAGGCTGGTCTGCCCGATCGGGGTCGACAGCGTCGCGGTGCCGATCACCCAGACCGCCGCGGTGCGGATGCCCGCCATCATCACCGGCAGCGCCAGCGGCAGCTCGACCTGGAACAGCGACTGCCGCGGCGTCATGCCGACGCCCTGGGCGGCCTCTGTTATCGCGGGATCGACGCCGCCAAGGCCGGTGATGGTGTTGCGCAGCACCGGCAGCATCGAATACAGCGCCAGCGCCAGCACGGCCGGCAAGAATCCGAAGGCGGAAAAGCCAACGCCGAACCACGACAGCGACAGTGCCGCGAGCGCCAGCAGCAGCGGATAGAACAGCGCCAACAGCGCCAGCCCCGGCACGGTTTGCACGATGCTGGCGAGACCGAGCAGCGCGCCGCGCGGCACCGGACGATGGCGTACCGCAATCGCGAGGGGCAGGCTGACAGCGAGCCCGAGTGCCAGCGCGGTGACGGAGACGCGGACATGATTGCCGAGATAATCCGGCAGATGGGCAAGCGCCTCGCCCCAGCGTGGATCGGAGAACAAGCTCATGCCGAATCATCCCGCGGCAGCAATTCGTTGAGCCGCTCGGCCTGCCTTCGCGGCGTGCGCAGCAATTCGCCGACGTAAGCGTCACCGCTGCGCGAAAGCTGCGCCGGCGTGCCCTGCGCCAGCAATTTTCCGCCGCGCATCACCGCGATGCGGTCGGCCAGCAGGATCGCTTCGGTCATGTCATGGGTGATCATGACCGTGGTCAGCTTGAGCTTGCGGTGCAGGTCGCGATAATCGTCGCCGAGCGCGTCGCGGGTGAGGGGATCGAGCGCGCCGAACGGCTCGTCCATCAGCACGATGCGCGGCTTTGCCGCCAGCGCGCGGGCGACGCCGACGCGCTGGCGCTGCCCGCCCGACAATTCATGCGGAAAGCGGTCGCGGTACAGCGTGCGGTCGAGCCGCACCAGATCGAGCAATTCGTCCACCCGCGCCGCAATGTCGTGCGGCGGCGTGCCGATCAGTTTCGGCGTGACCCCGATATTGCCGGCCACGCTGAAATGCGGGAACAGTCCACCGCTCTGGAACACATAGCCGATGCGGCGGCGCAGCTGGATCGGATCGACGCTGCGGACGTCCTCGCCCTCGACCGTGATCGTGCCGTGGTCGGCCTCGATCAGCCGGTTCGCCAGCCGCAGCAGCGTGGTCTTGCCGGAGCCGGAGCCGCCGACAATGGCGAGAAATTCACCCTCGGCGACCGCGAGCGAGACATCGTCCACCGCCCGAACCGGTTGCGCGCCGCGGCCGCCGGCAAAGCTCTTGCCGACATGTGCGAAGGCGATCAGGGGTGTCTGCATTCAGCTGCGACCCAAGGCGAGGTTCCTTACGAGGTGAAGGCCTACCACGCCGCCGTGCCGCGTTGAACTTATCCTTCGCAGACGCTAAGGCATCATGCAAACCTGGAGGGGACACGGTGGATACCACAAAGCCGACGGCGGTCGCGCTGGATGACGCGACAGTGGCGTTCCGGCTGGCCGATAACAGGGTCTATACCGCGGTCGAGCAGGCCAGTCTTTCGGTCGAGCATGGCGAGTTCGTCGCCATTGTCGGGCCCACCGGCTGCGGAAAGTCGACCCTGCTCAACGTCGCTGCCGGGCTGCTCAAGCCAGCCTCGGGCGCAATCCGCATCTTCGACCAGCCGCTGACCGGGCTCAACAAGGACGCCGGCTACCTGTTTCAGGCCGATGCCCTGTTCCCCTGGAAGACCGCGATCGACAACGTCGCCATCGGGCTCGAGATCAAGGGCGCGCCGCGCGCCCAGGCGCTGGAGCGCGCACAGGGCTGGCTGACCTCGGTCGGCCTCGGCGCCTTCGCGGGCCGCTATCCGCACATGCTGTCGGGCGGCCAGCGCAAGCGCGTCGGCCTCGCCCAGGTGCTGATCCGTGATCCCAAGATCCTGCTGATGGACGAGCCGTTCGGGCCGCTCGACGCCCAGACCCGGCAGATCATGGGCAATCTGTTGCTGGAACTATGGAACGCCGACCGCAAGGCGGTGCTGTTCGTGACCCACGATCTGGAGGAGGCGATCGCGCTGGCTGACCGCGTCGTGATCATGTCGGCGGGGCCGGGCGCGCGCATCATCGGCGACTGGCGGGTGCCGCTCGCCCGCCCGCGCGACATTTCAGAGGTCCGCATGGAAAAGGAGTTTCACGCGCTGCACAAGGAGATCTGGAGCGTGCTGAAGGACGAGGTGATGAAGGGCTATGCGCAGTCGTCGCAGGCGCCGGCGGAGGTCGCATGATGAGCCGGCCCGTTCTGCTGCTGTGCCAGTTGATGGTTGCCGTGGTCGCCCTCGCGCTGTGGCAGTTCCTCACCACCGTGCCGATCTTCGGCCGCGTCCTGCTGCCGCCGTTCTTCTTCTCCAACCCGGTGGATGTCGCCAGCCAGATCGTCGACTGGTTCGTGCGGGGCGTGATCTGGAAGCATCTCCTGATCACGCTGCTGGAGTCGGTGCTCGCCTTTACGATCGGCTCGGTGGCCGGCATCGTGGTCGGCTTCTGGTTCGCGCGCCAGCCGCGGGTGGCGGCGGTTTTCGATCCCTATATCAAGATGGCCAACGCGCTGCCGCGCGTGGTGCTGGCGCCGATCTTTGCGCTGTGGCTCGGGCTCGGCATCTGGTCCAAGGTCGCACTCGGGGTCACCCTGGTGTTCTTCATCGTGTTCTTCAACGTCTACCAGGGCGTCAAGGAGGTCAGCCCGACCGTGCTCGCCAATGGCCGCATGCTCGGCATGAGCGAACGGCAATTGACCCGGCATGTCTACTGGCCGTCGGCGCTGTCGTGGATGTTCTCCTCCCTCCACACCTCGGTCGGCTTTGCCGTGGTCGGCGCCGTGGTCGGCGAATATCTGGGCTCGGCGGCGGGGCTCGGCTACCTGATCCAGCAGGCCGAAGGGATCTTCGACGTCGCCGCGGTTTTCGCGGGCATGTTCGTGCTGTCCGCTTTCGTCATTCTGATTGATCTGCTGGTGACCTTCGTCGAGCGGCGGTTGCTGGTCTGGCGGCCGGACGGCGCCGCAGGCCACGGCTGAAGGACGTGTGCAGGGCTTTCTCAGCGTCATTGCGAGGAGCACTCTTGTCCGCCGAAGCCCGCCTTCGGGCGAAGGCGGATGCGACGAAGCAATCCATTCGACGAAGCAATCCATTCTTTCTTTTTGCTGAGAAATGGATTGCTTCGCCGCGCTCGCAATGACGTGGAGGCGGCATAACAAGCTTCTCAAGCGATGCGCACTGCTCTATCGTGCGCGCAACCGATGAATGCACGGAGGATATCATGCGGAAGATGTTGGGCAGGCTGGCCGGAGCCGTTGTCGCGCTGGTGCTGACATCCGGCCTTGCGGTGGCGCAAACCAAGGTCACCGTTGCGATCGGCGGCGGCGCCTGCCTGTGCTATTTGCCGACCGTGCTGGCAAAACAGCTTGGCGAGTACGAAAAGGCCGGCCTGGCCGTCGAACTGGTCGACCTCAAGGGCGGTTCGGATGCGCTGAAGGCGGTGCTCGGTGGCAGCGCCGACGTGGTTTCCGGCTATTTCGACCACTGCGTCAACCTCGCCGCCAAGAAGCAGGAACTGCAGTCCTTCGTCGTCTACGATCGTTATCCGGGGCTGGTGCTGGTGGTAGCCCCCTCGCATAACGACAAGGTCAAATCGATCAAGGATCTCGCCGGCAAGAAGGTCGGCGTCAGTGCGCCGGGTTCCTCGACCGACTTCTTCCTGAAGTACCTCTTGAAGAAAAACGGCGTCGCCGCCTCTGATGTCGCCGTGATCGGCGTCGGCCTCGGCGCCACCGCGGTGGCGGCGATGCAGCAGGGCCAGATCGATGCGGCCGTGATGCTCGATCCTTCGGTCACGGTGCTGCAGGGCAGCTATCCGGATCTGCGCATCCTTTCCGATACCCGCACCCAGAAGGATACGCTCGACGTGTTCGGCGGCGAATATCCGGGCGGCTCGCTCTACTCGACGACGGCCTGGGTCAAATCGCACGAGAAGGAGGCGCAGGGCCTCACCAATGCGATCGTCAACACGCTGGACTGGATTCATTCGCATTCGCCGGAGGAAATCATGGCGAAGATGCCGCCGGAAATCGTCGGCAAGAACAAGGAACTCTATCTCGCCGCGCTGAAGAACACGATTCCGATGTATTCGAAAACCGGCTTGATGGATCCCAAGGGCGCCGACGCGGTGCTCGCGGTGTTCAGCGAGAGTTCGCCCGAGGTTGCCAAGGCCAATATCGACCTCAGTAAGACTTTCACCAACAGGTTCGTCGAACAGGCGAAGAAGACGACGGGGACCGGTGCGAAGTAGGCGTCATCGATGACGCCCATCGCTATTCACCGGGTCACCACGCTCGA
The DNA here is from genome assembly GCF_030654605.1 of Bradyrhizobium sp. GTDB lineage: Bacteria > Pseudomonadota > Alphaproteobacteria > Rhizobiales > Xanthobacteraceae > Bradyrhizobium. The sequence continues at coordinate 52,543 of NZ_JAURXB010000270.1, read as the reverse complement.
ACTGGATGTGCAGCCCTGGTCGTGGCCGTTCGCGACCGAGCGGGGCGCCGAGATATCGGCGCATTTCGCCGGCAAGCAACGCGAGAAGCCGCAGATCTGGAACGGCCGGATCCTGCTGGCGCGCCATCCCGTCTTCACCGCGGCAGGCTTTCGCGCCGGTTATTTCGAGACCGATTTTGCCTCTTTCCTGGCCTGGCGCGACTGGGGTTTTCCGGACCGTGATATCTTCAATGGTTTCGGGATGGGCGCATTGCGCTGCAACGACGGCGCCTTCGTGCTCGGCGAGATGGGCCAGCACACCGCCAATGCCGGGCGCATCTATTTTCCGTCGGGAACGCCCGATCTCGACGACATCAGCGAAGGCGCGGTCGACATGGCCGGCAGCGTGGCGCGGGAAGTCGCCGAGGAAACCGGGCTGTCCGCGGCCGACTACTGCGCCGATCCGCATTGGGATTGCGTGGTCTCCGGCAGGTCAGTCGCGATGATCCGGATCCTCAACGTCGATACCCCGGGCGAAGCGCTGCGCGCGCGGATCGAGGCCAACCTCGCCCGGCAGCAGGAGCCCGAACTCTGCGCCATCCATCTGGTGCGCGATGTCGGCGACCTCACCGCGGCGATGCCGCGCTTCGTCACCGCCTTTATTGAAGCGCAATTCTCGCCATACCCCATCTACGGCGACTGACTTCATTGAAAGAGGCAATGCGGCATGAGCAGCGAACCCCAGCAATTCGCCAGCGACAATTATTCCGGAATCTGCCCGGAGGCCTGGGCGGCGATGGCCGATGCCAATCATGGCCACGCGCCCGCCTATGGCGACGACCTCTGGACCGCCAAGGCATCGGATGCCTTTCGCGCGCTGTTCGAGACCGATTGCGAGGTGTTCTTTGTCTTCAACGGCACGGCAGCCAATTCACTGGCGCTGGCATCGCTGTGCCAGTCCTACCACAGCGTGATCTGCTCCGACGCGGCGCATGTCGAAACCGATGAGTGCGGCGCGCCGGAATTCTTTTCCAACGGCTCGAAGCTGCTGGTGGCGCCGTCGGCCGGCGGCAAGCTGGTGCCGGAGGCGATCCGCGCCATCGCAACCGCCCGCAGCGATATCCATTTTCCGAAACCCCGCGTGGTGACGGTGACGCAGCCGACCGAGACCGGGCAGGTCTATAGCCTGGACGAGCTGCGGGCGATCTCGGCGGTGTGCCGCGAATTGGGTCTCAGTCTGCACATGGGCGGCGCGCGTTTCGCAAATGCCTGCGCCAGTCTCGGCTGCAGCCCCGCCGACTTGACCTGGCGCGCCGGCGTCGACGTGCTCTGCTTCGGCGGCACCAAGAACGGCATGGCTGCCGGCGAGGCCATCCTGTTCTTCAACCGCAAGCTGGCGGAAGACTTCGACTACCGATGCAAGCAGGCCGGCCAGCTGGCCTCGAAGATGCGGTTTCTGTCGGCGCCCTGGGTCGGCATGCTGGAGACCGGGGCCTGGCTGCGCAACGCCGAGTATGGCAATGCCTGCGCCAGGCGCCTGCAGGAGCAGATCGCCGGGTTGCCCGGGCTCGAGATCATGTTTCCGGTGCAGGCCAATGCGGTGTTCGTTCGGATGGTGGACGAACGGATGACGGCGCTGCGCGACCGCGGCTGGCGGTTCTATACCTTCATCGGCGGCGGTGCCCGCTTCATGTTCGCCTGGGACGCCGAACCCCAGCGCGTCGATGATCTTGCCGCCGATCTGCGCCGGATCGCGTCGGCCTAGCGGCAATCCTCATCCGGCCTCGCGCATGATCTGCTCCGGAGGCCGCCGCAGGGATTTTGGCAGTTCGGGTCCCGTTCCGAACCGCACGACGATATCGGCTCGTCGACCGCCGATGCCCAGGAAGGATGCGAACTGGCTGCGTAACGCGGGTACTTCGACCGGCTGATTGATGAAGGCGTATTTCAGTCCGAGCGCGGTGGCCTGAAGGCCGAAGCGTTGGCAGGCGCGGCCTGCGGCCACCCAATGCGCCCTGTCATTGGCTTCCGAGACGAACACGGCGACACCCGCCGAGCTTTCAATATGCTCGTGATACTTCTTGTTCTCGCCGGCTTCGGCAAAAAGCATTCTCAGGAGCGGCCTTGCCAGCCACGCCGGCACCGCGGGGTTGCCGGACGAACGTGAGAACAGGCCGTCCATGGTGGCAACGGCATCCGCCTCGCTGAAACGCAGCCAGCTCTTGAGCTCATCCATGAATGCCCGGTCGCGCATCTGCACCGAGTTTCCCTGCAACACATAGTCGGTCACGGTCGATATCCTGGACCGGTCGGTGATGATGATCATCGAGGTGCCGGGCTCGCGGCCGGCGGCTTCGAGCAGCCGGAGAGCTTCGCTCGAAACGGATCGGCCGTCATATTTGGCGCGGGTGCTTTGCCGGGCGCCGATGGCTTCGAACAGCGGCGAGCGGCCGGGAGCTGCCGGCTCGAGACCGATGATGACCTTGTCGTCGACCAGCGCCGGCGTCGCGTGCAGTCCCAGGGCCGCCGCGGCGTGCGAGAGGTTTTCGGCCGCGCAGCCCAGGCTGGCGAAGATATGATGATCGTCGGGATCGACCGCCGGACATCTCCGGCCGAAATCCGGCGCGATAGTTACTTCGTTGCCGGCGGCAGAAAAAATCCAGGGCTGCGTGTTGTGACTATTGGCGGCAAGGCTCGCATAGCGCACCAGCTCGCGGTCCCGCGGGGTCGCCTGCAGCGGCCTCCATGTCGATCGCACGGCTTGGTCGTACGTCATGGAAGCAGCATCCGAGGGCGTCGGCCAGAACGCTGCTCCGGCGCCGAGGCCGAGCGCGAATCCCATCAGCTCTCGTCTGTTCAGCACGGCTGCGCCTCGCATATCCAGGCCAGAGGGTTAGCGCGGTTCGCCAAGCGTGCCTTGACGCACATCAACGGCGGTTCGGAGCCGGGGTCTGGCGTCGCACAGGCGCGCCATGTACCGTTCGCACCGACCAGCCAACCGGAGTTTCCGAAGCCATGAACAACAAGTCCTCGCAGTCCCTCAGCGATGAGCTGAAACCGTTCGTGGCGCCGTTTCGTTACGACGGGTCCGGCAAGTTCCATCTGAAGTCGCACAAGACCAATGAGAAGGGCGGTCTCGACAAGGACAAGGCCGGCAAGATTCTCGAGGCCAACCGGCAGCGGCTGAACGATTTTCAGGAAAAGCTGTACGCCCAGGACCGCTGGTCGCTGCTGCTGATCTTCCAGGGCATGGACGCCTCGGGCAAGGACAGCGCGATCAAGAGCATATTCGAGGGCATCAACCCGCAGGGCTGCGACGTCCATTCGTTCAAGCAGCCGACCTCTCACGAACTCGATCATGATTTCATGTGGCGCAGCACGATTGCGCTGCCGGAGCGGGGCCGCATCGGCATCTTCAATCGCTCCTATTACGAGGAATGCCTGGTGACGCGGGTGCATCCGGAGCTGCTGGACAAGCAGAAGCTTCCGCCCAGGCTGGTCACCAAGAATATCTTCCACGAGCGGTTCGAGGACATCACCGCGTTCGAGCGTTATCTGGCGCGCAACGGCACGGTGGTGCTGAAATTCTTCCTCAACCTCTCGAAGGAAGAACAGCGCGAGCGTTTTCTGGAGCGGCTGGACCAGCCCGCCAAGAACTGGAAATTCTCGATGGGCGACATCACCGAGCGCGCGCTGTGGCCGAGATACATGGCGGTATATCAGGACATCGTGCGGCATACCTCGACGCCGCTGGCGCCGTGGCACGTGGTGCCGGCGGACCACAAATGGTTCGCGCGGGTGGTAATCGGCTCGGCCATCCTTACCGCACTTGAAAAGCTCGACCTGAAATTCCCGCGCGCCGACAAGGCCTCGCTGCAGGAGTTCAAGGAGGTGCGCAAGGCGCTGCTGGAAGAGGGAAAGGATTGAGGAAGGAGGTTTCGAAGGTTGCGAAGCGAGGGGAAAGGGCGGTTAGCCCGCCGGCGCTGCCGATGGTGTCCCGCCAGATCACTGCGAGACATGCATGGGAGGCAAATCCGTCCGGCATGATTCCAGCTCCGCGACACTGCGGATGGAATTCATGCCGGCACGAATCCGGGACTCGTGCCCGCGCTTGTCAGATGGTCAGTTCACCTTGACGACTGACGGAGGCTTCCACGAACCGTTGATGATCGAGGGTGATGTATCCTTGGGCCAGTACATCCGCATCATCGGCAGAAAGTCCCCTTTCGGGGCCGGCAGCCAATTGGCTTCCTTGTCCTTGCCCGGCGACTCGTTCTGGAAGTAGAGCGTAAGCGACCCGTCGGCGTTGGGCTTCGGATTGTCGCGCGGGCTGACCGTGAATTTGTTGAGCGCATTGGGAACAAACCACCAGCCCCCGTCGATCATGTACATGGTGATCGACCAGAAACCGTTGACCGGCGGCGTCGCGTCCTTGGCAAACGTCAACGTGTACTTGTTGGCACCGGTCAGTTTTTGGCCCGCAGAATCAATTTCGGTATATGGGTAGACGGCATCACGCTCCTGGTTTGCGGGCCAACCGAAGGCCGCTACCGTGGCGCGTTTGAGGTAATCCGCGGGGCCGTAGGTGCCAAGCCCCTTGGAAACCACCCAGCCATTCACGACCTCGCCCATGCGATCCTTGTTGGCCTCGATCTTCTTCAGAGCGGCTTGCGGTATGTCCTTCAATGCAGCCTGTACAGCCGGATCGAGTTTGGCCATCTCAAATGGTTTGCCGGGAACTACGCCAATCCTCGCCATGGCTGCGACCATCGGCGCGTCGCCCGCTGCGGGTGGGGCGGCTCCGCCCATCAGCTTAGCCATCAGGTTGAAGTAGCCCTCCGTCCCCATTGCGAGAATGACGGCCTGTGGCTTGTCGGTCATGCTGAATCCCGGATTCGGGTTCACAGGCGGCGCCACGGGATTGTAGGGCTTTCCCCAAGCGGAGAGCGGCGTGATCTTGTACTGCGCCTGCAGCGCATTGACGGTCTTGTAATCCTCGTCCGTTCCATCGGCGTAGGTGCGGCCGAGAATGACCATATAGCGCGTCGCGACCGGGAAGTGCTTCATGCCCGACGGCACCTCGCCCTTCCAGCCGGGGCCGGTAAACAGATAGTTGGCAGCCTTTCCATCGGCCGTCCGCTTGCTCGGCGATGACTCGGAATCCGACATCCACAGGTCGGTAATCTCGAACAGATAGAAGCGGCTGCCCATGTCTGGATGGCTGAAGACCTGCGGTTCGTGCAGATCGAGCCAAGTGACCGAATACAGCGTGTCCGCATTCGGCGCGGAAACGCCGCGATAGTCGACCGGCGGATAGCGTGGAACGTTGACGAATTGCCCGGTCGGGCTGGTGAATCCCTCAACCTTGGGCACGTTGCTCATTTGAACGCGCGTGACCTCCGTGGTGATGAGCGAATATCCATAGATGTAAGCGTCCGTCGCAATCTGCTGGGCCTCGGCGGACGTCGTTGACTGCGCATTTGCTGTCAGCGGCGCTGCGGCGCAGGCCGCAAAACCGCAGGCCAGCGCGGCGGATACCAGCGATCTCCTGGTCAATTGCATAATAATTTCCTTTCGAGTTCAAACACTATTTCACGCGTGAGATGCAGGGTCTTTCGAAGCAGGTAACTGACGGTTGCATCTTGCCCCCGGAACCGCCGGGTGTCGATGCGAATAGTCGGTGCCTTACTGTTCAACCTCAAGGGGTGCCCGCAACTGAGATTCGTTCGCACTCGCAAATAGATGTTCTGAGCTTCATAAGTAGTACTACGACCATCAATAAAGATGTTTTTTACCTCAAACTGGAATTTTGGTGGCCGGGCGGCGCGGACCGGTACCGCCTTATTGATCTCATAGATTTTTTTTATGACTCACGGAGCACGGCGATGCGCAGCAATCTCCCAGTCACCAGCGTCGAATATCCCATCACCGACGCCACGCTGATCGTTTCGCGGACGGACACCAAGGGAAGACTGACCTATTTCAACGAAGAGTTTGTTCTGGCTTCGGGCTTTGCCGAAGCGGAGCTGATGGGTCAGCCGCACAACATCATCCGTCACCCGGACATGCCGCCGGAAGCTTTCCAGAATTTGTGGGATACCTTGCAGGCCGGCAAGCCGTGGGTCGGCGCGGTAAAGAACCGCCGCAAGAACGGCGATTTCTATTGGGTGCTGGCGACCGCTTCTCCAATCCGGGAGAATGGGCAGGTCACCGGCTACACCTCGATCCGGACCAAATTGCCCGCCGAGCAGCGGCAGGAAGCCGAACATGTGTACGCGCTGCTGCGTGCGAACAAGGCGCAAGGCTACCGGGTCGACGCCGGTATCATTCGCCGGCGCTCGCCGCTGGACTTTCTCGCATTCTTCACCGGCTCCCTGAATGCGAGATTGATGACGCTGGTGGGGACCCTCGCGCTCTTCATGCTGACCATCGGGCTTGCCGGCATTCTCGCGACGCGGGACAGCAATGCACGGATGAAGTCGATCTACCAGGACCGCGCGGTGCCGCTGACGCAGATGTTCGACATCAATGACCGCATGAAGGACAATACCGTGGCGCAGTACGACGCCGTCACCAATGGCCGCGCCGGCAAGCCGGTGGGCGACATCGCCGGCAGGATCACCGGAAACATCGAGGCCATCTCCAGGACCTGGAACGCATATATGGCCACCAATCTTACTCCCGAAGAGAGGGTCGCCGCCGACAGCTTCACGTCGAAGCGGAAGAGTTATGTCGAGAACGCCATCAGGCCCGCGCTCGCGCTGCTCGCGGATCGCAAGTATGACGAAGCGAGCGCGCTTCTGGCAGGTAAAGCCAGCGAGTTGTTCGCACTGGCCAAGCAGGATCTGGATAAACTGGTGGCGATCCAGGTCAAGGAAGCCAGGGCGGAATACGACGCCGCCGAGCGCCAATACTCCATTGTGATCGCAATCTCTGCCGCTCTCCTGATCACGGGCCTGCTGCTGGGCGGGCTGCTCGGCAGGCAAACGATCCGGGCCATCGTCCGGCCGATCGGACGCCTCAACGGCGCGATGCTGAACATCACACAGGGAAAACTCGATAGCCAGATTCCGGTCGAGCGTGACGACGAGATCGGCGTGGCGCTGCGCAATCTGCAGACGGTGCAGGCCATCGTTCGCTTCGACCGCGAGGAACTGAAAGCCACGGAGAAACGCGCGGCAGTCCAGCGCCGTTCCGACATGGTCAGTCTCGCTGACGGCTTCGAGGGTGCGGTCGGCGAGATCATCGAAACCGTATCGTCGGCGGCAACGGAACTGGAAGCCTCGGCCGGCACGCTGACGACGACCGCGGATCGCTCCATGCAGGTCGCCACCGCCGTCGCCGCGGCATCCGAGGAAGCCTCCACCAACGTTCAGTCGGTGGCTTCCGCGACCGAGGAACTGTCGTCGTCCGTCAACGAGATCAGCCGTCAGGTGCAGGAATCGGCGCGGATGGCGGGCGAGGCGGTCGACCAGGCCCGCACCACCAACGATCGCGTCAGCGAGTTGTCGAGGGCTGCAAGCCGGATTGGCGATGTGGTCGAACTCATCAATACCATTGCCGGACAAACCAATCTGCTGGCCCTGAATGCCACGATCGAGGCAGCCCGTGCCGGCGACGCCGGCCGCGGCTTCGCGGTCGTTGCGTCCGAGGTGAAAGCCCTGGCCGAGCAGACCGCAAAGGCCACCGGCGAGATCGGCCAGCAGATCGCCGGCATCCAGGCCGCCACGCAGGAATCCGTCAACGCCATCAAGGAAATAAGCGGCACGATCGAACGGCTGTCGGAAATATCGTCGACCATTGCAGCCGCGGTCGAAGAACAGGGCGCGGCGACGCAGGAGATTTCCCGCAACGTCCAGCAGGCCGCCCAGGGCACCCAGCAAGTCAGTTCCAACATTACCGACGTGCAGCGCGGCGCCGGCGAAACCGGGTCGGCCTCGTCGCAGGTATTGTCGGCGGCACAGTCGCTTGCCGGCGACAGCAACCGCCTCAAGCTCGAAGTCGGCAAGTTCCTCGACACGGTGAGGGCGGCCTGACGCAAACGCATCGGCACCGGCATGAGGCAGCGCAACGAGGCCACGGGTTGCATTTGAGCGATTGTGGAATACGTTGGACAAGCGCCCTTCCAATCATTCGAGAGGAGTGTCCGATGACCACGGTACAAACTGATCGACAATCCGGAACCGGCCTCGGGTCGGCCATGGTGCATGCCCTGGCGAAAAACTGGTGGCTGCTGTTGTTGCGCGGCATCGCCGCGATCATTTTCGGCGTGCTCGCCTTTGTCTGGCCCGGCCTGACGCTGTTGACGTTGATCCTGTTCTACGGCGCCTTCGCGCTGGTGGACGGCGTGCTTGCGATCATGGCCGCCGTTACCGGCGGCGCACCGGCGCCGCGCTGGTGGCTGGCTTTGGTCGGTCTGCTCGGGATCGCCGCCGGGCTCCTGACCTTCCTGATGCCGGGTGTCAGCGCGCTCGTGCTGCTGTTCTTCATCGCCGGATGGGCGATCGCGACCGGGGTGCTGCAGATCATCGGCGCGATCCAGCTGCGCAAGGAGATCGACAACGAGTGGCTGCTGATCCTCGGTGGCGTCATCTCGGTGCTGTTCGGTGTCGCCATGATGCTGGCCCCCGGCGCCGGCGCGCTCGCGCTGGTCTGGGTCATCGGCATCTATTCGGTGGTCCTGGGAGTGACGTTCGTCGCGCTGGCGTTTCGGCTGAAGAAGCACAGCCATCCCTGATGTGAGCGAGTGAGCAGGATGATGTCGGCGGCGCCTGCGCCTTTGCCACCGTCGGTGACTATCTGCGCTTCGGCCAAATGCTGCTCAACGGCGGCGAGCTCGACGGCCAGCGCGTGCTTGGTCCGAAGACAGTGCATCACATGATCTCCAACCACCTCGGGCCGGAGATCAAGAATAACGTGGCCAATGTGGAGCCGCATCGCGGCGGCTTTACTTTCGGCCTCGGCGTGGCCGTCCGTACCAGCGAGGGTCTGTCGGCGGTTCCCGGCAACCCCGGCGAGTTTTCCTGGAACGGCGCCTACGGCACGCAGTTCTTCTGCGATCCGAAGGAGCGCCTTGTCGTGGTGGTCGGAACCGCGGCGCCCGGCGAATTGCGGAAATACTACCGCGAGCAGGTCCAGGACATCGTCTATGGCGCGATGGTGAAATGAGGCGCATCGGCGAGGATGACTGACGCCGCGTCCCGGCGTCAGAGCGGACCGATGCGTGGCCCGGCGCACCCCCGTCCCTCATGGTGAGGAGCGCGTTGGCGGCGCCCTTGCGCCGCCCGGCGCGCGTCTCGAACCATCTGGCACATTACCTGCTGCCATCCTTCGAGACGCATCGCTCCGCGATGCTCCTCAGGATGAGGTCCGGCTCGCTGGAGCACTCGCCCCGGCGTCAGAGCGGACCGAGGATGGCCCATCGCCGGTCGCAGAATTGCTTCACCGCTGCCGTGACACCCGTGCTGATGATATCCTGGCGTTCCCGCGAGTCCATCGCGAGTTCCTCGTCCCGGTTGATGATGGAGCCCGCCTCCAGCAGGACGGCGGGCATCCGGGTTTTTCGCAGCACGACGAGTTCGTCGTAGCTGTAGACGCCGGTTTCCTTGTTCAGCAGCGGGTGCCGGTGCCGGCCCATGATCGGCTGGCTGTATTGCTCGGCATAGGGCAGGCCGAAGGCCTTGATTTCCTTGGCTACCAGTTCGGCGAAGGCGAGGCTCGTCTTGAAGTCCGGATTTTTGCGCGAGACGAACACGGAATAGCCCCTGAAGCGGTCGCTGTAATACCTCTTCTTGCCCTCGAATTCCCAATCCTCGAGGAATTTGTCGGGTACGGAATCGTGGTGGATCGACAGGAAGAGATTGGCTTGCAGAGCGTTGGCCGCGGCAACGCGCTTGACCAGGCTGTGCCTGGCCTTGCCCTCGGTCAGCAGCAACCGGGTCTCGGTAAAGCCGTCCGCCTTCAATGTCTGCTCGATCCGCCGCGCCAGCCGATGATTGTAGAGAAACTCGGCGACGTTGCGCGCGCTGTTCGCGCCTCCCGATTCGGCGGTATGTCCGACATCCACGACGATCCGGAATTTCGCGGGATCGCAGGTGGGTCCTGCCGGTTTGAAAGCGGAAGGGCTCAACGAGACCGGCCCCAGCGCGGCAAGTCTGACATTGCGGGGCTTTGGTGAGACGGCAGGCCCCGCCAGGGTAGCAGGCCCCGCCAGGGTGGCACGCCCCGTCGGGGTAGCGCGCCCTGCCGGGGTAACCCGTTTCGCCGGGGCCGCGCGCTTCGCCACGGTGGCGTTGTTTGGCGAGGCGGCTTGCCTGGGGTTCTTGTCGGCCTTTGACGACCCCTTGAAGACATCCGACAGCCAGCCCGCGTCGCTGGCCTCGATCGGCAGCAGGACCATTGCGGCTATCGCCGCGATGATGGTGCGGCGACGGGGCCGGACGGCAAGGCCTGAGCCGGCGGATTTTCTCCCTGGTGACGGCAATTCCTGCTTCCCCCGGCGTGGTCCGCTTCGAGCCCCGTGACGGCATGGCGACGCAAGACGTTCAAGGGTCATTATGTCCGATGGAGGCCTGCCATTTCAACCCTTTGACCGTGCCTTGATCTCGTCGAATATCGAAAGCGCCTTTTCGAATTTGGCGTTGAACAGCCACATTGCATCGAGAATTTCGCGGAAGGTCGCGGATGTCCTTGCCCTGTCGGCTCGTCCATAGGCGAACATGCTGTTGTTGCGCAGATATCCCATGATGACAGGGTCGGAAACTCTGTAGCTCATGGGGTTGCCGGACCGGAGCGCGGATTTGGTCGGACTGGGAATGATCTGGATCAGCTCGAAGAGCTTCATTTGATCGATCGGATCGGGCAGCCTCTTCACGATCGCCGGGACCTGCGGGAAAATATCGGCGTGGGCGTTCATCAGCGCGTCCCGTACCGAGGTCCAGTGGTTGTAGCGACGGTCCAGATTGCCGAGCCGTGCCTCCTCCCTGTCGTCGCGAAGGTTCAGGCCGGGATCGAGCGATGCGATCGATGGTTTCAGCGCGGCCCACTTCCTTCGGCCGTTTTCAGCTTCAGGCGGGCCTGTCTGCAGGCTCCCCTTGTATTTGTTCGAGCGCGCATTCCCGATGGTCTGGTTGCCGTTGGTCTCGGCAAAGAACAGTCCCAGGCTGATGCGGCCTGCTGCTTCGGCATCCGCATCTCCGAGACCCTTGGCGCGCGCAATGACCCTTCCGAGATCGACGACGTCCTTGAACGGCGTATCCGATTTTTGCGCGTTGGCGGGCGGCGCCTGCATCACCTCGAAAAGCCTGACGTACTCATCGAGCAGCGGTTCGAGGGCGGCATCGAAATACGCCGGCGGGATTCCCAGTTTATTGGGCCTTCCGATTCGGGATGGAAGAACGTCGGTGAGGTCCTTGTAGGCGCTCATCGTGCTGTTGCGCGCAAGGTAGAGCGCTTGTCCCGGCAGATTGGGCAGCGGCTGTTTCGAATCGATCTGCGCGCGCCGCTGGCGCAGGATCGCTTTGAAGCCGTTCAGTGCATGATCATATGCCGCGAGCGCATCCGATTGCGCCTTCGTGAGTGCGCCCGGCTGAGCCATGGCGGGGGAGATGAAGCCGGTATAGCCGACCTCGGCCGAGACCAGCGCCGCGATCGTCGTGACGATCCCATCGACGGCGATGGCGGCCGGTGGTGTGAACAAGAGTCCGACCGCAAGGGTGGTCGCTCGCGCGGCGCCATGTCGTTTCATTCCCATGTCAGTCCCCGAACGCTCCGAGCTTCACCGGATGCGACTCGCTGGACCGTAAACGGAAAACGCACCGCTTGGCGAGACGCATGACCCCAAATCCGACGCTCGGCGATCGAGGCGGCCTCGGTTCGGCTCAGGTATCGAAGCGCGGGCGATCGTCTCGCCGATCAGGCGGCGTCGAGTTCCCGCGCCTTGCCGTCGGCCGCCCATTCGGTGACCTGACGGTGCTCGTTGTCGATCAGCAGAAACAAGTCGAAGTACTGGATCGTGGGATAGCCGCCGGAACGCGTCTTGACCGCCTCGCGCCATTCGTCGTTGTGCGCCTTCCTGGCGGCCTCCACCGACGGCCAAATGTAGATTCCGGCGCTGGTGCCCTCGTCCGTGCCAACTCCCAACGCGAAGTGCTTGCGCAGAAGGTCGCGGTTCGCCACCCACTTCGAAATCGTATGCTTGGAATCTTCGAGCACCCGCGCGCGGTCCCAGTCGGCGGGCGTCTTGAACGTCACAAATTCCAGGATCATGTCATGCTCCGTCGCGCCCCTTCAGTCATTGGGCGCTCGACGCAGGATTACCGATTATGTCCTCGCGGGCAACGTGGGAATCCGACGCTCGGGATCGCTGTTCGCATTGCGAGCCGGCGTTGATCAAGTGACTGCCGCGAAACATCGGCGCCTTTGGCGAAACAGCCGCTACAGCCCGGACTGGATAGTCCGGAGCAGCCGGAAGCGCATCTCGTCGTCATTACTCGTGAGCGAGATCACGAAACGCACCCGTCCGTGGCCTGAGGTGTCGGCATAGCCCGCGAGCGTGCGGACCCCCTCCATGGTGCCGGTCTTGTTCGTGCCGCCGTCACGGCCGCGGAGCAGGTCAGCGTGGGGCGCGAAGAGCTCGAGCACTTTAGCGAGGCCGCGGGCGGTAAGGTGGTTGTTGCGGCTGATGCCCGAGCCCTCCTCGAGATGGATGGCCGCGGCGAGACCGTGCGCGGCGAGCATCTCGTTCGCGACCTGGAGCGACTTCTCGAGGCTGACTGGCCCGCCCAGGCGGTGTCCGCCGATCTCCAGGAACACCTGGTTGGCGATGTAGTTGTTCGATACGCGGAGCAGCTCGACGAGGATATCCGAAAGGGTGCGCGATTGTCGGTGAACGTAGACCGGCTCCAGTCCCTCGGGTACGGGTCCGGTAGAGATCTTGCCCTTCACCCTGCCGCCGGCCCGCCCGATGAACGCCGCGATCAGCTCGCCGGCATATTGCAGGCTCACCATGGGGTCCTGGCTCAGGCTGATGCGGCTGCTTCCGTCAGGGCGCCGCAGCCGGAACTGGCTGATAGCGAGCGGGGTGATCGGAGTCTGCTTCTCGGCGGAGCGCACCTTGTCGCCACGGCGCACCGCGTAGACGGTGTTGAAATTCACAGCCAGCGCGGAGTTCAGCGCATTGTAGGCTTCGTCGGTGTCTTCGATGCCGGGGATGCGGAGGTTCGAAGGGTAGTAGCTCGCGTCCAGCACGATGCCGGTGATCGGCTTCTTGCCGACCGCCGCGACCAGCTTTGTCGCGAGCGGCGCCAGTTCCTCCGATATCAGGAAAGGATCGCCGCCTCCGCGCACGTAGAGCACCCGCTTGTCGTCGAGGTAGAAGCGGGTCTTGAAGCGGTAGTCGCCGCCAAGGACCTCCATCGCCAGCCAGGCCGTCACGATTTTGGTGACGGAGGCCGGGACGAAAGGCTCATCGGTGTTCTGGGCCACCAACTCGTTGTCCCTGGCGTCCATCACGAGCACAAGCCCTTGCGGAGCGAGGGCCGCGACGTTCTCCTTGACGCCGGCCAGGGCCGGGGCGGGTAGCAGGAGCAAAGCGAGGGCGAGCGAGCGAGACCACATGGCGACTCCTGCGTGGGCGCAGCGCCGGCAAACTTCGGACCTATGCTGGCGATACTCAAGCGTTAAGTCGGTCCGAGCGCGGAATTTCTGCTTATGGCACTTTTCGGACTTGCGCCGGGGAGTGTGACTTCGTGTGACCACCCGACGGGCAAGCGACTTCTGGTTATCGGAAAACATGTCAAGCCCCTGTTGCAAAAATATTCTGCTTTTCAGAAATCGCAAATCAGTGCATATACACGGCTGTCTCGTCCCACTCGAGGGGCGTATCCGGATCGTCAGAGACGCGGGGCGGGATGCGGTGGACGCGGCAGCGTCGGGCGCGCAGGTGGTTGCAGGGCGGGATCAACTCCGTGAGCGACCATACGGCGGGCAGACGGACGGCATTGCAGCGTACGGCAAAATCGTGTGGACCCGACGCCCGATGCTGGCGTCAAGTCTGGCGGAGGCGCTGATGGCCCGACCGGGCCAAAGGCGCCGGTTTCCGCCGGGCGACGGAGACTAGACAGCGCACTACTCCGGGGTGAGCGCGAGATAAGCCGTAAAGCCATTGCGCAGGGAAGGCCGGGTGTTCCCCGCTGAACCTGTATGCTCATGTGCGTTTTTTGTTGCACGAGTTTGCACATGAGACCGCGGGTGCAGCGCGCACCCGGTCTTCCCTGCGCCCTCGGAATTCCCGGGGGCCCAACGACAGCAAAGCCTCGGGCGCATCGCGCCGCGGGCGCGAACGTGTTTGTGGACCCGTATGCATCACCGTCATTGCGAGCGCAGCGAAGCAATCCATCTTTCTTTCTCGCTGAGGCAATGGATTGCTTCGCTGCGCTCGCAATGACGCTGAGAGGTCGGAGCGCCTTCCGCTTACCCATCCCCTTGGAGGGCCTCCAGGGGGAGGACGCAAAGAGGGGAGGACCCAAACTAGGTCAGCTCACCTGACTAACTTTTGGCATTGCGGCGGCCGGTATTTCTCGTCTAGAAACAGCCTCGGAACGCCGTCCCGGCAACGAACCGTCAAGGGTTTTGGCCGAGGATTGCGCTTCTCAAGGGTCTGGCAATGCTGATTCGCAGCTGTTTGTACGGAGTTCAGGGGGGAGCGGCGCATGCCGTCCGTCCCCAGGCGATTCCGGCTGCGTCACTGCCCACCCTGCTTCTTGGCGGGCTTCTGCTTCTTATCGGCCCCTGAGGGCCGTCTGGGCGGTTTGCGCCTGGGCACTCAGGGGTTCGCGCGAGATCACCAGATCCCTTCCGCGCTCGACCAGCAGCGCACCAGCTAAAGGAATTTCCGAATGACCACCGCTCCCAAGTCCGACAAGGACCGCGTCATCATATTCGACACCACCCTGCGCGACGGCGAACAGTGCCCCGGCGCCACCATGACCTTCGAGGAGAAGATCGAGATCGCCGAGATGCTCGACGATATGGGCGTCGACGTCATCGAGGCCGGCTTCCCCATCACCTCGGAAGGCGATTTCCAGGCGGTCAGCGAGATCGCCCGCCGGTCCAAGAACTCCGTGATCGCCGGCCTGTCGCGCGCCAACCCGAAGGACATCGACCGATGCGCCGAAGCCGTGAAATTCGCCCGACGCGGCCGCGTCCACACCGTGATCGCGACCTCGCCGCTGCACATGCGCGTCAAGCTGAACATGACGCCGGAGCAGGTGATGGAACTCTCGATCGCCAACGTCACCCGCGCGCGCAACCAGATCGACGACGTCGAATGGTCGGCCGAAGACGCCACCCGCAGCGAGATGGACTATCTCTGCCGGATCGTCGAGGCCGTGATCAAGGCCGGCGCCACCACGGTCAATATTCCCGACACCGTCGGTTACACCACGCCGGAAGAGTATGGTCACTTCATGCGGACGCTGATCGAGCGGGTGCCGAACTCCGACAAGGCGGTATTTTCGGTGCATTGCCATAACGATCTCGGCATGGCGGTGGCGAATTCGCTGGCCGGTATCGCCGGCGGCGCGCGACAGATCGAGTGCACCGTCAACGGCATCGGCGAGCGCGCCGGCAACGCCGCGCTGGAAGAAGTCGTGATGGCGATCAACGTCCGCAACGACGTGTTTCCGTGGTGGAACAAGATCGACACCACCATGCTGACCCGGGCCTCGAAACTGGTGTCGGCCGCGACCTCGTTCCCGGTGCAGTACAACAAGGCCATCGTCGGCCGTAACGCGTTTTCGCATGAGAGCGGTATCCATCAGGACGGCGTCTTGAAGGACGCTTCGACCTACGAGATCATGAAGCCGGAAATGATCGGCCTGAAAAAATCCTCGCTGGTGCTGGGCAAGCATTCCGGCCGCCACGCCTTCGTCCACAGGCTGGAGGAGATGGGCTACAAGCTCGGCGCCAACCAGCTGGAAGACGCGTTCGTGCGCATGAAGGCGCTGGCCGACCGCAAGAAGGACATCTACGACGAGGACATCGAGGCGCTGGTCGACCAGGAAATCGCCAACGCGCATGACCACATCAAGCTGACCTCGCTGACGGTGATCGCGGGCACCCATGGTCCGCAGCGCGCCACCATGAAGCTCAGCATCGACGGCGTGATCAAGATCGAGGAGGCCGAGGGCAACGGTCCGGTCGATGCGGTGTTCAACTGCATCAAGCTGCTGGTGCCGCACGAGGCCAAGCTGGAACTCTATCAGGTCCACGCCGTCACCGAAGGAACCGACGCGCAGGCCGAGGTCTCGGTGCGGCTCGCCCATGAGGGCCGCTCGATGACCTCGAAGGCGTCCGATCCGGATACCCTGGTGGCCTCGGCCAAAGCCTATCTCGGGGCGCTGAACAAGATCGTCATGAAGCACCAGCGCGACCGGCCGGCGGCGGCGGCGAGCTGAGCGCCTCGAAGGGACGCAAGGACCGACCCATACGATAACGCGGCGTCTCGGCGCCGCGTTTTCGTCTTGCGATCAAGATTGAGATGCGGTGCAGCGACAGCGTCGATGGGACGAACGCACCCGAGGGACGAGCGCAGCGAAGCTCGCTGTTGTGGTGACGCCCGCGCTTCACAACTTCACCATGCCGCCAGCGGAACTGCGCCGAACGATCCGGCTATCAGGTATCACATATTAGATAACATCCTGTAACATTGTGCGCATACGCATCGTTAACCACTCGTTGCGTCCGAAACCCTCGCACTTCCCAATTTCGGCGTCGACATGGTTGAGCGTCATCGCTCTCCGTGCGCGCTGGAATCATGCCCGTTATTGGAGAAATTGACATGGCACTTACCGCTGGATCGATCGCTTTCACCGGCTTCAATGGCGATGGCGACGACAATCTGTCGTTTGTCGCTCTGGCCGACATCGCGCAGGGCACCGTCATCAATTTCACCGACAGCAACTGGAACGGTTCCAGCTTTGCCTCCGGCGGCAAAGCCGAGAGCACCATGGCCTGGACCGCGACCTCGGCGATATCGGCGGGCACCGTAATTAACATCAATAACATTGGTAGCGGCACGTTCGGCGCCAGCGCCGGCACGGTGAGCTTTACGAATTCCAACAATACCGGGTTGTCCAACGACGGCGAGGTCGTCTACGCCTATGTCGGCCCGGCCGCCTCGCCGACCTTCCTCGCCGCGATCTCCACCGTCGGCTATTCGTCGTCCGATGGCACCCTGTCGGGAACCGGCCTGGTTGCCGGCCAGACCGCGGTGAGCTTCACCGGCAGCCTCGACATCATGGGCTACAACGGCGCGCGGTCCGGCCAGGGCAGCTTCGCGGCCTATCTTGCGGCGCTCAACAACCCCGCCAACTGGCAGACCCAGAACGGCAGCGGCAACCAGAGCACCGACGGCCCGGCGCCGAACGCGCCGTTCCCGACCACCGCCTTCAGCGTGACGGCGCCGGCGGGGCAGGAGATCTCGTTCTCCCCGGCAAGCGTGTCCGTCGCCGAGGGCGACAGCGGCACTCGCACCCTGACCTTCACCGTCCTGCGCAGCGGGGGCACCACCGGCGCGGTGAGCTTCTCCGGCACGTTTGCCGCCGGCGCCACCAGCGCGGCCGACTACGGCGGCACGCTGCCGGCGTCGACCTTCAGCGGCTCTATCGCCGCCGGCGCCAGCTCGGCGACCGTCACCATCACCATCTCCGGCGATACCGCCGGCGAGGCCAATGAAAGCTTCACCCTGGCGCTCACCACCGCGACCAATGCCAGCGCCCCGGTCACCATCGGCACGGCGAATGCGACCGGCACCATCACCAATGACGACGGCACCGTGGTGTCGAGCAATTCCTCGGCCGCCATCACGCTCGCCAACAACGATCAGGCCACCATCCTGAGCGGCGTGACGCTGTCCGGCTCGACGCCGGTCACCTGGGTCGGTGGCAGCACGACGCCGGGCTCGGCTCTCGACAATCTCGGCACCATCACCGGCACCAGCCGCGCCGTCTATACCAGCGGGTCGGCCAGCGGCAGCTTCGCCGTACACAACGGAGCGGGCGCGACCATCACCGCGGTCAAGGACGCCATCAAGATCTCCAATCTCGGCTCGGGCGCCAATGGCACTTTCACGCTCGACAATGAGGGGACGATCTCGTCCACCGGCATTGCCGGCGATGCGGGGCAGACGCTTGATCTGGACGACATCGCGTCCGTCAACGTCCAGACCGTGATCACCAATGCGGCGAGCGGCGTGATCCAGGCCGCCGACGCCGACGCGATCCGTGCGGGCACCAACGCCACCATCAACAATTCCGGCCAGATCGTCAGCCATAACGGCTCGGCGTCTTCGACCGGCAACGATGCCATCGACTTCCAGTCGGCGCACACCGGCGGCGTCGTCAACAATCTTGCCGGCGGCGTCATCAACGGCGCTCGCCATGGCGTCACCGGCGACCAGCCGATCTTTGTTCGCAATGGGCAAATGGTCGCAGGCGAGGGTAGCGGGAACGCAACGATCACAGGCAGAGCCGGCGCGGGCATCAATATGGATACCGCTAGCTCGACCACGACGGATGTCATGAATTTCGGCACGATCACGGGCACTGCCGTGAACGGCAGCGATGGCGACGGCATTGATGTCGATGGCTTGGTCCATATCTATAATCATGAAAATGGGATCATCAAAGCCGTCGGACTCACCGGCGTCGCGAATGGCCTTAACGAGGCGCTTGCGGTCGGTGGCGGCGCAATCAGCAACTTCGGCCTCATCGTCAGCGATCAGCGCGCCATCACCATCGACGACAGCAACGGCGGCAGCGCGTTCGGCGCCACCACCATCACCAACGAGGGCACGATCCAGGGCGGCAATGGTGAGGCGATCTCGATCGCCGGTACGTTTGCCGACACCGTCACCAACAGCGGCATCGTCACCGGCAGCGTCGCGATGGGCGATGGCAGCGATACGTTGACCAACAGCGGCACCGTCACCGGCGCAATCCTGATGGGCGCCGGCGACGACAGTCTCAATCTCGTTACCGGCGCGACCGTCACGGGCCCGCTCGACGGCGGCGCGGACAACGATACGGTCAATTTGTCGGGTGCTGGCGCGGCTGCACTCCTCGCCACGACCGGTTTCGAGAATCTCGTGGCGCAGGAAGGAACCTGGTCCGTCGCTGCCAGCGACTATAGCTCGGTGACGATCGAGGACGGCGCCACCGTCACGAGCACGGTCACGCTCAACAATGATGACGAACTGACCATCGAAGCCGGCGGCGCGCTCATCAACGCCACCACCATGATCTGGACCGGCGGCGGTGACGCGGTGGTAGACAATGCGGGCCTGATCCAGGCATCGAGCCGCGTCTTCAACACTACCGCCAATGCGGCCGGATCCTTCACCTTGAACAACCAGGCCGGTGGCGTGGTGCGCGGCCCCCTCAGTCCGCAATTCGGGGCGGCCGCGGATGCGACCGTCACGATCAACAATGCCGGCATGATGGAATCCAGCGGCCGAGTGATCGACTTCCAGAGCCTCGCGGCCGGCGGCGCCGATATCGTGATCAATAATCTCGAGGGCGGCACGATCCGCCAGACCGGCTCCAATACCGACGTGATCCGGCCCGGCCAGGACACGGTCGTCGACAACCACGGCACCATCACCACCGCGCCCGGCTTCGCCGGCGGCGGCGATTTGATCGACTACCAGAGCAGCACCGGCGGCAAGGTCAACAACTACGCCACCGGCTGGATGG
Source organism: Bradyrhizobium sp. (assembly GCF_030654605.1). Lineage (GTDB taxonomy): Bacteria > Pseudomonadota > Alphaproteobacteria > Rhizobiales > Xanthobacteraceae > Bradyrhizobium. Next base: position 32,810 of record NZ_JAURXB010000270.1, on the reverse strand, counting down.
AAGGTGCGCGTCACGCTGTGACCGGCGACAACGCCGTCACCGTCTACAATGCGGGGACGATGATCGGCCGCAACGGCTCGGCGGTGAACATCGACAATGGCGACTCGGAAGCGGAAAAGGTGTTTGTGACCAACCATGGCACCATGGAAGGCCGCTCGGCCGCACTGTCCGATTCGGACGGCGATGCCATCGACGTCGACGGCCTGGTGCAGGTGCTGAACTATGGCCGCATTGCCGGCCTCGGCGCCAACGGCAGGCATGATGGCGAGCCGAACGTGTCGGAGGGCATCGCGATCGGCGGTGGCACCATCCTGAACTATGGTGCGAACGCCGAGATCTATGGCTACGGTCGCGCCATCCAGGTCGACAATTCCAGCAACAGCAACGCGCTGGGCACGACCTTCATCAACAATGACGGCCTGATCAAGGGTGACGGCCATGGTCCCGAAGGCGTGACCCTGACGCCCGAGGAGGTCGCCAAGTTCGACCTGCGTGGCAACGAGGCGATCAAGCTCGTCGGCGATTACGCCGATGAGATCATCAACGGCAGCACCGGCCGGATTGTCGGCGGCGTGTCGATGGGCGGCGGAAACGACCATCTGCAAAGCATGGGTTCGTTCACCGCGACCGGTGGTTCGGCCATCGACATGGGCGCCGGCAACGACACGATGTACCTGTACACCGGCACGACGGTGCAGGGCACGATCCTGCTCGGCACCGGCGATGACCTCGTGCTCTCGACCGCCGACAGCGGCTTCGCGATCGATGCCGGCGACGGCGACGACCAGATGTATATCTCGGGCTATACCGGCGGCAACGATATCCTTGGCGGTGGCGTTGGCAATGACGTGATCTACGCCGGCCTCGGCAGCGACCAGATCGACGGCGGCGCCGACAACGACACGCTGAGCGGCGAAGGCGGCGACGACGTGGTCGATGGCGGAGCCGGCGATGACCACATCATGGGCGGCAGCGGCGTCGACACGCTGCGTGGCGGCGAAGGCAACGACCGCATCGAGGCCGGTGCCGGCGACACCGTCGAAGGCGGAGCCGATGACGATGTGATCGAGGTCTCGACCTGGAGCGGCGTTCCGGCATCGATCGACGGCGGTGACGGCGACGATACGCTCGAGCTCTCGGGTACCGGGAGCGGTGGGCTCGGCGGCGCGACCAATGTCGAGAAGCTCGTGGTTCAAGGCGGCGTCTGGACCGTCCTCGACGCGTCGAACTTCTCCGAAGCCATGGTGGAAAGCGGCGCGACGCTGATCGCCTACGGAAACGGCACCGACACCACGGTCGCCCAGGGCGGCACCCACTATGTCTGGGGCACGGCGACCGGCTCGGCGGTTTCCGGACAGCAGATCGTCGGGCCGGGTGCTGCGGCCAGCGAAACCGCGATCGCATCCGGCGGCCTGCAGATCGTCCATACCGGCGGCGTGTCGAACGGGGCGATCGTGGCGGGCGACCAGGCCATCTACGGTTCGGCCGACCAGACGACGATCGGCGATGGCGGCACGCAAGCCGTCTACGCCGGCGGTACGGCCAGCGGCACGACGGTAAACGCAGGCGGCACCCAGATCGATTGGGGCGTCGTCTCCGGCACCATCGTCAATGGCGGCACTCAATATGTCTGGGGCACGGCGACCGGCACGACGGTCGTCTCGGGCCTGCAGCAGGTCGGAAACGGCGGCACCGCTGACGCCGCGATCGTCAACGGTGGCGGCGAGCAGATCGTCCATGGCGGCGGCGTCTCGAACGGGGCGATCGTCGCGGGCGACCAGACCGTCTACGGGTCGGCCGACCAGACGACGATCGGCGATGGCGGCCTGCAGTCCGTCTATGGCAGCGCCACCGGCACGATGGTGGAAGCCGGCGGCGAGCAAAGCGTCCACGTCAACGGCGTCGCCACCGGCACGACGTTGAATGGCGGCGTTCAGATCACCTGGGGCAACGCGGTCGATACCATGATCCTCAGCGGCAACCAGTATGTCTGGGGCACGGCGAGCGGCACGACGATCCAGTCGGGCGCGCAGCACGTCGGCGCCGGCGGCAGCGTCAGCGACACCACCATCGACAGCGGGGGCATCGGCTATGTCCACGCCGGCGGTGCCCTGCACGACGTGACGTTCGGCAGTGCGGGCGGCGCACTGGTGCTCGACGAGACGGATGCGTTCAGCGGAGAAATCTCCGGATGGGACGACGGCGACCGCATCGCTCTCGGCGATATCGCCTTCGGCGAAAGCACGACGCTGGCTTACGTCGCCAATGCCGGCAACACCGGCGGCTTGCTGACGGTGTCGGACGGTACACATGTGGCAACGCTGGAACTGCTTGGCCAGTACACCGCGGCGGATTTTGCGCTGTCGTCCAATGGTTACGGCGGCACCATGATCAGCGATCCCGGCGTGGCCCAACAGAACGTGCTCGCGCCGGCGCTTGCCGCGTGAGGCACATCGCCGCGAGCACGGCGGGGACGATCCGCGGGACGGCTGAAGGAGGCCGCCCCGCGCTCCAGGTTGCGTTCCGTCATCGATATGTTAGGTTCGATCACTATTAACATAATTGATAACAGTACATTGTCGTTGCGCCAGCTGCGCGGTTCGTTGCCGTGCACGTTTGGCGGAGCACAGCAAGGGGCAGCGCAAATGTCGATTTTGACGCCACCGGCTACCCTCACAGGTGCAAGCGGCGCGATTCTGGACGCGGAGCCCTTGGCCCCCACGATCGGTGGCGGTTTCATCGGCACCGGGCCGCGATATCCTGCCGGGGCAAGTATTCGTGAGGTGCCCGCCGGGAATTTCCCCGCGGTCCCGCCCTTGAGCGGGACGCTGATCGTTCAGGGCACGACGACAATGCAGGGATCCGACGGCGCCGGGCCAGTGGCCGCGGTGCAGGCGGCGCCGACTTTGTCGATCACCAGCTTTGACGTGGACACCGGCGTGAGCAAGCATGACGGCCTGACCAATGATGCGAACGTGTTCCTGTCGGGGACAATCTCTCCCGGGCAGCCAGATAGTGCGCTGCTATTGTTGGTTTATAGCGGGGATACCCAGGTCGGAACGGCCGTGGTGTATCCAAACAGCCAGACCTGGACCTCGTACGACACGATGTTGATTGAGGGCGTCAATAACCTCACCGTGCGGTTGGCTGACCGTCCGAGCACTTCGAACGTTTTCGCCGTGACGCTCGACACCAAGCCGCCGGTTCTGACGGTCACCGACATCGTAACGGAAACGGCCGCGACGGTAAGCGTTTTCGGCACGGTCGATGGGGTTGCCGCAGGTACCCAGATTCAGCTTAGGCTCGAAAATGGCACTTCATTCGCGACCACGGCGGGTCCGGACGGGACCTGGAGCTTCATCGGCCTGTTGCGCTCGGCGATCATCGATAGCTTCACGGTCGCCGCCACTGACGCAGCCGGAAATTCCGGCTCCGCACAATACGTATTCAAGGCCGCATCCGGCGGTTTCACCTATGACCAATACGTTTTCGGAACAGCCTCCGACGTGCGGGTGTACGGAGAACAGCGCGTGTACGTCGGCGGCCAGGCGCTCGACACGGATGTTTCTGAAACCGGTACCCAGATTATCTGGGGCAGCGCCAGCAATACGACGTTGGGCGGCACGCAATTCGTGTGGGGCACGGCGATCGATACATCCGTCGAAAGACAGCTTTGGTCCAATGTGACGCCCATTCAATATGTCGGCGCCGGAGGATACGCCTTCAGCACGACGATCAGATTTGGCGAACAGATTGTCTATGCCGGCGGGTTCGCCAGCGGCACGTCGATCATCAGTGGCAGCCAGACCGTCTACGGTGCGGCGAGCGATGTCTATATCTACGGTGCCGGCGCCCAGTATCTTTACGGCACGGCCGCCCACACCACCATTTCCGGTGCTGGCCGGCAGACCGTCTACGCCAACGCGACCGCCACCGGCACCACCTTGTACGCCGGCGCGACCCAGATCGACTGGGGAACGGCGGTCGACACCCTGATCGCCGGCGGCAGCCAGTATGTCTGGGGCACGGCGACCACGACGACGATCAACACGGGCGCGCAATATGTCGGAGCAGGCGCGACCGCCAACGGCACGATCATCAACGGCGCTGGCGAGCAGGTCGTCTATGACGGCGGTATCGCGATTGGCGCGCTCATTGTGGGCGGTGAGCAGGTCGTCTACGGCTCCGCGGAACAGGCGACGGTCGGCAATGGCGGCCTGCAGTCGGTGTATGGCAGCGCGACCGGCACCATCGTCAACAACGGCGGCGAGCAAAGCATCCATGCGGGCGGCACGTCTACCGGCGCGACGCTGAGTTTTGGCGCTGTCCAGATCGACTGGGGCATGGCGATCGGCACCACCATCAGCGGCGGCAGCCAGTATGTCTGGGGCACCGCCACCGGCACGACCATCGTGTGGGGTGCACAATATGTCGGCGCCGGCGGCACCGCCATCGGTACCACGATCGACAGCGGCGGGGTGGAGTATGTCATCGCGGGCGGTGCGGCCCATGGCGTGACGTTCGCCGGCCCGAACGCGACACTGAGGCTCGACGAGGCAGACGCCTTCAGCGGAACGATTTCTGGTTGGCAGGACGGCGACCACCTCGGCCTCGGCGACATCGCCTTCAGCGAAGGTTCTACCACGGTGGCCTATGCGGCCAACCCCCGCAACACCGGCGGCACGCTGACCGTGTCCGATGGTGTCCATGTGTCGACACTCGAACTGCTCGGCCAGTACACCGCGGCGGATTTTGCGCTGTCGTCCGATGGTAACGGCGGCACGCTGGTCAGCGATCCCGGTGTTGCGGTGCAGAACATGCTCGCTCCCGCGCTTGCTGCGTGAACCCGACGCTGTCAGCGTTTAATTCCGGGAGAGCCGACCCATGCAGACGGTGAGATTTGAGATAGATTCGCGGTCGGCTCAGGTGGTCGAAAGAGGCGGAATCACGTTGACGGTCGAGCGGATCGGCGGCGTGTTGGGAGATTTGTCCTTTCGCGTTTTCACCGATGGCACCGCCAGGCATCTCGAGGACTTTTGGGGACCCTTCGTTGGAACGCAATGGAGTTCGTTTGGAACGATCCCGGCCGGGCAAAGTTCGGTGAGCGTTTCTATAGTCATGGTAGACGACATCCGATCCGAAGCGCCCGATTCGATCCATCTGAGAATTAGTGATGTCGTGAACAGCGTGGATCAGGCCGTGGTCGCGCCGTCCAGCGAGGGGGGTAGCGCAAACATTGTCATTCTGGACAATGATTTGGAGACGCTTGTCGACCTCCCAGGCGGCTCGCCTGCCGGAAAGCTGCCTGAAGGAATTCTGGCGGCCGATTCCGACGGGAACCTGTTCGGCACGACATCCGAAGGCGGGGCCTACGGCTTCGGAGCGGTGTTCAAGATCGAGAAGACCGCCAGCGGTTACGCCACGTCTCCGACGACGCTGGTCAGCTTCAATGGCGGCAACGGCGCAAACCCGATTGGCGGTCTCATACTGGACGCCGAGGGCAATCTGTTCGGTACCACGGCTGCCGGGGGCGCGCACGGCGTCGGCACGGTGTTCGAGATTGCGAAAACCGCCAACGGATACGCCAGCATGCCGTCCACACTCGTGACGTTCGACGGCATCAATGGTTCAGCACCTCGCGGCACTCTGATCGCCGACGTCGCCGGCAACCTGTTCGGCACGACGACGACAGGTGGCACATACGGCCTAGGGACGGTGTTTGAGATTGCAAAGACAGTAAATGGATACGCGAGCACTCCCACTACACTGGTCCATTTCGACGGCAGCAATGGTGCGAAACCCTACGCCGATCTGACCGTCGACGGCGCGGGAAACCTGTTCGGCACGACATCGGGAGGTGGGACGTACGGTTTCGGCACGGTGTTCGAGATCGCAAATACCGCAACCGGCTACGCCGGCGCGCCGACCACGCTGGTAAATTTTGCCGGCTACAACGGACGGGCGCCGATGGCAGGTCTGACCCTCGACACCGCCGGCCATCTGTTCGGCACCACATCGGGAGGCGGGGAGTTCGGTGGCGGCACCGTGTTCACCATCGTGAAGAACGCCGGCGTTTATGCCAGCATGCCCACCACCATCACGAGTTTCAACAGCCTCTCCACCGGGACCGCGCCCGACGGCCGCTTGATTATCGATGCAGACGGGAACTTGTTCGGTACAACGGCCTATGGCAGGCCCTATACCCCGCCCCCGTATAGTACGCCGGGGCACTTCGGCACTTTTGCCGGTTCGGTGTTCAAGATTCTCAAAAACAGCAACGGCGGCTACTCTGCGCCGATCCCGCTGGCAGACCTCGAAACCAATCAATTCTCCTATTTCTATAAAAACTTTCCCTATGGCGAACACCCCAAGGGCCTGATCGTCGATGCCGCTGGCAACTTGTTCGGCACGGCGCTCCGCAGCGGCTCTATCGATTTGTTTTACGCAAATCAGACTCCATCCGGCGGCGGGACCGTCTTCAAAATCCCATCGGTAGTCGATCTGCGCGTCGATACAAACGTGATCCAGCAGGTTCACGGCAACGCTGACAAGATGACCGTCAGCGGTGTTGGCCGCCAAAACGTCTACGCGACGGGCCTGGTCACCGGAACGACGCTGGAAGGTGGCGGCATTCAGGTAGACTGGGGCAGGGCCATCGACACCACAATAAACGGCGGCACCCAATATGTGTGGGGCACCGCGACCCGCGCAACGATATCGTCGGGTACGCAGCACGTCGGTTTCGGTGGCACCTGCTTCGAAACCAGGATCAGCAACGACGGTGAGCAGATCGTCCATCTCGGCGGCGTGTCGAACGCGGCGTTGATCGCGGGTGGCGATCAGGCCGTCTACGGTTCGGCCGAGCAGACCACCATCGGCGACGGCGGCCTGCAGTCCGTCTACGGCAGCGCCACCAGCACGATCGTCAATGGCGGCGGCGAGCAGAATATCTATGTCAACGGCACCGCCACTGACACGGCGGTGAACGCCGGCGGCGTCCAGATCACATGGGGCAGCGCGGTCGACACCACGATCAATGGTGGTAACCAATACGTCTGGGGCACGGCGACCGGCACGACGATCCAGTCGGGCGTGCAGCATGTCGGCGCCGGCGGCAGCGCCAGCGACACCACCATCGACAGCGGTGGGCTCAGCTATGTCCATACCGGCGGCACCCTGCACGACGTCCTATTCGCCGGCGCAGAGGGCACGCTGATGCTCGACGAAGCCGATGCGTTCAGCGGCGAGATCTCCGGATGGGAGGATGGCGACCGCCTGGGTCTCGGCGACATCATCTTCGGTGAAAGCACCACGCTGGCCTACGTCGCCAATGCCGGCAACACCGGCGGCACGCTGACGGTGTCGGGCGGCACGCATGTCGCTTCGCTGACCCTGCTCGGCCAGTACACCGCGGGGGATTTCGCCCTGTCGTCCGACGGACACGGCGGCACGCTGGTCAGTGACCCGGGAACTCCGGTTCAGGCCCAGAACGTGCTCGCGCCTTCGCTTTATGCGTGAGGTCGATCCCTGCGATGACGACAAGGGAGGAGCCCGCTAGTCGGGTTGAGCCGGGGGAAACGAGAATATATCTGAACGCGGCGCCCTCGGCGCCGCGTTATTGCATTGCAGCAACGGATTTCGGCGACCACTGCTAACGGGCAATGGCATTTCGGCCGGCTTCTCTGTATTGGTGCGACTGGCATACGAGCTGAGGAGCCGCGCCAGCGCGCGCTTCGTAAAAATCATGCGGGAGGAAACATGCATAAACTGATTTTGACGGCTGCGTCAGTCGCAGCATTAGCCCTGATCGGTCCGGCATCGGCGCAAGCGCCGATCGTCATCAAGTTCAGCCACGTCGTCGCGCCGAACACGCCGAAGGGGCTGGCTTCCGAGAAATTCAAGGAACTGGCCGAGAAATACACCGGCGGCAAGGTCAAAGTCGAGGTCTACCCGAACTCGCAGCTCTACAAGGACAAGGAAGAGCTGGAAGCGCTGCAGCTCGGCGCGGTGCAGATGCTGGCGCCGTCGAACGCCAAGTTCGGCCCGATCGGGGTCAAGGAATTCGAGGTGTTCGATCTTCCCTATATCCTGCCGGACATCAAGACGCTGCGCAAAGTCACCGACGGTCCGCTCGGCACCAAGCTGCTCAAGCTGCTCGACGCCAAGGGCATGACCGGTCTCGCCTATTGGGACAATGGTTTCAAGATGATGAGCGCCAACAAGAAGCTGCTCACGCCCGCCGACTACAAGGGCCTGAAATTCCGCATCCAGTCATCGAAGGTGCTCGAGGCCCAGTTCCGCACGCTCGGCGCGATTCCGCAGGTGATGGCGTTCTCGGAAGTCTATCAGGCGCTGCAGACCGGCGTGGTGGATGGTCAGGAAAACACCTGGTCGAATATCTACACCCAGAAAATGCATGAAGTGCAGAAGCACATCACGGTCACCAACCACGGCTACATCGGCTACATCGTGGTGGTGAACAAGAAGTTCTGGGACGGCATTCCCGCCGACATCAAGCCTCAGCTCGACAAGGCGATGAAGGAAGCCACCGCCTACGGCAACGGCCAGTCGCAGAAGGAAAACGATGACGCGCTGGCGGAGATCAAGAAGACCGGCAAGAGCGAAATCATCACGCTGACGCCGGAGCAGGATGCGGCGATGCGCAAGGCGCTGGAGCCGGTCTACCAGGATGTGGCAAAGCGCGTCGGCCAGACGGTGATCGACGAATTCCTCAAGGAGACGAGGGGCGCGACCAACTAAGGCGACATCAGGGGCTTCCGTGCCTCGGCACGGAAGCCTCTTCATGTCCGGGGGATAATGCAGCCGCTGGCCGCAGGAGCGATTGCACGAGAATCATCCGCCTTGGTTCCGGGGATGGTCCGCACGGGGGGAGTTCATGTTTCTTCGCATCCTCGATCGTCTTGAGGAGATATTGATCACGACGCTGATGGGGCTCGCGACCTTCATCATCTTTCTCGCCGTGATGCACCGCTATCTCATCGGCGTTCCCCTGCTTTATCCGTTGCTGTTTCCCATCCACATGTCCTGGGCGCAGGAACTGTGCATCTATATGTTCGTGTGGGTGGCGAAGTTCGGCGCGGCCTACGGCGTGCGCACCGGTATCCATGTCGGCGTCGACGTCGTGGTCAACCTGCTGAATCCGCCGTGGCGGAAGACGGTCGTTCTGTTCGGGCTGTTCTGCGGCGCCTTCTTCACCGCGGTGATCGGCACCATGGGCGCCAAGTTCGTGTTCGGGCTGATGTTTACCGACCAGGTCTCGCCCGATCTCGAGATTCCGAGCTGGATGATCTATCTCTGTATCCCGCTCGGCTCCTATCTGATGTGCTTCCGCTTCCTCCAGGTCGCGTTCAATTTCTGGCGCACCGGCGACCTGCCGCATCACGACCACGCCTATGTCGAGGGTATCGACGTCGAAGCGCCCGGCATCGGCGTCGCGGAGGTCACCCGATGAGCAGCCTAATTATTTTCGGGCTGCTGGTCGCGCTGATGCTGACGGGCATGCCGATCTCCATCGCCCTCGGCATGACGGTGCTGACCTTCATCTACACGATGACCAATGTGCCGACCGAGTCGGTGGCCCTGAAGCTGTTCACCGGCATCGACAATTTCGAGATCATGGCGATCCCGTTCTTCATCCTCGCCGGCAACTTCCTGACCCATGGCGGCGTCGCGCGCCGCATGATCAATTTTGCCACCTCGATGGTCGGGCACTGGTACGGCGGGCTCGGGCTCGCGGGCGTGATGGCCTGCGCGCTGTTCGCCGCGGTGTCGGGATCCTCGCCCGCCACCGTGATCGCGATCGGCTCGATCATGATGCCGGCGATGGTGAAGCAGGGTTTCCCCAAGCGTTTCGGCGCCGGGGTCATCACCACCTCGGGCGCGCTCGGCATCCTGATCCCGCCGTCGATCGTGATGGTGATCTATTGCGTGGCGACCGGCGGCAGCGTCGCGCTGGATCCATCGGGCGCCCGCGTGTCGTCGGCCTCGGTCGGGCAGATGTTCATGGCCGGCGTCATTCCCGGACTGATGCTGGCGATGCTGTTGGGCGTCACTACCTTCTATCGAGCCTGGAAATACGACTATCCACGACTGCCGCGCGCGAGCTGGACCGAACGCCTGGTGGCGTTCCAGAAGTGCATGTGGGGGTTGCTGCTGATCCTGATCGTGCTCGGCGGCATCTATGCCGGGCTGTTCACGCCGACCGAAGCCGCGGCGATCAGCGCGGTCTACGCCTTCATCATCGCCGTGTTCGTCTACAAGGACATGGGGCTGAGGGACGTGCCCAGGGTGCTGCTCGGCTCGGCCAATATGAGCGCGATGATCCTCTACATCATCACCAATGCGGTGCTGTTCTCGTTCCTGATGGCGAACGAGAACATTCCGCAGCAGATCGCCAACTGGATCACCTCGGTCGGCGTCGACTGGATCATGTTCCTGCTGATCGTCAACGTGTTGCTGCTGATCGCCGGGAATGTGATGGAGGCCTCCTCGATCGTTCTGATCATGGCGCCGATCCTGTTTCCGGTGGCGGTCAAGCTCGGGATTCATCCGGTGCATCTCGGCATCCTGATGGTGGTCAACATGGAAGTCGGCATGTGCCATCCGCCGGTCGGGCTCAATCTCTACGTCGCCTCCGGCATCGCCAAGATGGGCATTACCGAACTGACCATCGCGGTGTGGCCGTGGCTCCTGACCATGCTGATGTTCCTCGTCGCCGTCACCTACATACCGGAAATCTCGCTGTGGCTGCCGCGCACGCTCGGCATGCTGTGATGGAGACCACCTGCAAGCGCTTGGCAACTGCAGATTACATCTTGGTAAGAGTGGTCACTCTGTCCAAACTGTAAGTTGATTGGCAGGCCGGGCGCGCTCATCTTCAGGCCAACCGTTCCAAGGAGGTTCGCATGAAGAAGTTCGCCATCGCCGCGGTCGCGGTGCTCGCCATCGCCGGTTCCACCGCGGTCTATGCCCAGCATCACCGCTCATGGTCCCACCACCACGAGCGGATCAACCCGGAGGACCGGGCAGCCTTCGCCGACGCGCGTATCGCTGCGGTCAAGGCCGGCCTGAAGCTCAACGCCGAGCAGGAAAAGCTGTGGCCGCCGGTCGAGGCCGCGGTGCGGGACTTTGCGAAGTTGCGGATCGACCGCGCCAATGCGCGGATGAACGCGCGGCGCGACGATTCCGGGGATGCCCAGAGACCGGATCCGGTGACGCGCCTGCGCGACCGCGCCGAGAACATGGCGACCACCGCGGCGGCGATGAAGCGCATCGCTGACGCGGCGGATCCGCTCTACAAGACCCTCGACGACGGCCAGAAGCGCCGCCTCTCCGTCCTGACCCATATGGAAGGCCGGTCCGGCCGCGGCGGCTGGCGCCATCACGGATACCACCGCGGCATGGACCGCGACGACGGCGCCCGTGACCGCGGTTTTGAGCGGGATCGCTACGATCGGGACGGCGGTCCGGGCAGGGATCGCGGCGACCGGGGCGGCCCCGAGCGGCTCTAGCGGCGGCCCGGCCTCAATCGACCGAAATACCTCAAAAGCCGCCGGATTCCGGCGGCTTTTCTGCCTTTCCATTGCGTCGAGATGAGCCGGGGAATACCCCGCCACGTTGCTGGACATCGGGGAATCGCTTTGCTAAACGACGCCCTCTTGTGAAGGCTTTTCCGGGCCAGTTCCGGGCGCATAGCTCAGTTGGTAGAGCAGATGACTCTTAATCATCGGGTCCCAGGTTCGAGCCCTGGTGCGCCCACCATGCCCTTCAAGAAACCCAGTAAAATCAGCCCTTTCTGACCTCGGGCCGGTGGCTGTCTAGGAGCGAAAGATCGCCCGACCGCTCGGGTCACACTGGGGTCACGAAGTTGGTTGTCAGCGGCAGCTTTCAATGTGACACGGTATCCGCTGCGCAAGGCGCGCCGATCTAACGGCAACGCACACCCAATGTGCGATCGCCAACTCTGACCGGGATCGTGCCTTTCAAAGGGACATACCGGGGGCGTGACGGGCCAAGCGGAAGGCCAACACCGTTCAAGACTGGTCTCGCTTATAAGCCATGAGGGCAGACTGAGCGGCCCGGACCGGACCGATCCCTTACTAAGCCATTCGGCTATCCACCATCGGTTGCTCGGTTCTCCGCCACCAGTATAACGAGTTGCGAACTGGCACCGTGCCAGCGCTGATTCGGCGGTTTCAGAGACGAAGCTCTTACAGAAGAGGCTCATTTGAACGACAGGATGGCTCTGAGTCTCCTAGCTGAAGTGATGGGCTGGCCAGAGGACGATCAGGCGGTAGCAACTCACGAATATGCCTGGCTACGAATGATGTCCGCGGTGAAGTACGACGGATACTCGTATTTCCGGGCAGGCGTGCGCTTTCTTGAAAGTCTGGCCTTTTGGCTCAAGCAATTCGCTCCGGAAGACCGATCCGCCGCATACGATTTCATCAAGCGACGCCTTGTCTATATCTCGCTGCCCGAAATGCAATGCCTGGTCGAAACCTTCTTGCCCGAGGTCGTCACGCCACATGTCCGGCGAATGGTCGCCCTTCAACTCGGAATCAAACCCTATGAAGTATGGGCTGACAAAAGCGGTGCGGACGCGTTCAAGCGGTGCCTGCGCAAGACCTTATTCGTCGGAATGAGCGACGGGAGTCGCATCGATATGCTTCGCCGCGCGAATGCCGGCCGAATTTCGACCGAGCAGGTCGTTCCGATGATGAACGTCGACAAAGAGAAATGGCTCGATCTCAGCAAGAACCTCAGGCAAGTCCAAGGCATGACGCCTTGCGAGAAATTCGATTGTGTATACCTGATCGACGATTTCACCGCTTCCGGCACAACGTTCATTCGCAACATCGACGGCGCGTGGAAGGGAAAACTGAAGAAGTTCAACGATCTGATTCGTTCTGCGCGCGACGAATTGGACGACGAGTTTCCAATCGCGGAAAACTACGAGCTGCATATCCACCACTACATTTCAAGCGCTCAGGCCCGGCTGGCCCTGGTGGAGCGGCTGGAACTCGCCAAAGCGGAATGGAGCGAATGGACCTGCTCCGACTACAAGGTTACAGAGAGCCTTCTGCTGCCGGACTCCTTGCCTCTTGCGCGGCCCATTGATGGGGCAATGCTCGATCTCGGTGACAAGTACTACGATCACGAGATATTCACACGAGCTGAGAAGCACTGCCGCGAAGCGGGACAGAGTGACATGAAGCTCGGATATGCCAATTGCGCTCTCCCCATAGTGCTCGAGCACAACACACCGAACAACAGCGTCCCGTTATTGTGGGCCGAAACGACAGGAAAGATGCGGTCTCTGTTCTATCGACGCGACAGACATGGGTCTCTGCAATGACCAATCCCTTTCTGAGGCGCGCGACGGAGTACATACGAGACGATTCCGCATTTCTTGCGATCGTCAGTCCGGAGCCGTTGACGACCTTCGTGGCCAAGCACAAGAAGCGCTCGCTCTTGTTCGATCATCCGGTTCGGGTGATCGGAACGCCGGGAAGCGGCAAGACCATGATGGCGAGCCTCGTCGAGTTTCGCCTCGTCGAGGCGATCCTTCGCGACCAAAGCAGCGAGAACAACCGATCACTTGCCTCCGTTCTGGCGAGCTGTGGCTTCACGGAGAACGAGCGCCCCAAAATTGCAGCCGTCAGAATTCCGATGGAGTCGGAATACCGGGACTTTTGGGAGCTTCCCTACGAGCCCGCGGTCAAGACCAAGCTTGTCTCGGGCCTGATCCAGGCCCGGACTATCCTTGCGCTGGTTCGAAACCTGACGTCAAACCGCCGGCGGCGTCTTAACGAAATCAAGTTCATCCCGCGCGAGGGGGCAGGGGCGCAGCTCGAACAGATCGGCGGATCAGACGCAGAGAACGTCGTGGCCCGCGCCCGCAGCGTGGAGCGCGCTATTTATTCCATCGGAGCAAGTCTTCTTCCACCCTCTCTGGATCATATCGCGGAAGAGGCGCGCGAGCCTTATCAGCCTTTCGAGGCAATTAAGGAAATCGAGATCGATTGGGACGGCAGCCCCTGTCGGCTGCGGCCTCTGACGATACTGGATGACGTCCACACCCTGCATCCAGACCAGTTCGAGGCACTTTTTCGCGCCCTTGCACGCCGCGAGATCCGTTTCGCGCGCTGGATGATGATGCGAATGGACGCGCTCTCACCGAATGCTGCCTTCAGATCAGCCGACGCGGATGCGTTGCCCGGCTTGAAGGTCGAGCGCGACTATCTCGACATCTTCATGCAGTCCGACAGTGTCCGACTCGATGAGCGTCGTCAGTTCCGCAAGATGGCTGCCGACATGGCCGATAGGTATCTCCGTCACGTTCAACCGCTTCGCGACCGGAACTACAATCGGTTCAAGGATCTGCTGGGCGAGGAGCCGCCCAGGCTTTCGGCGAGCCAGTTGAGCGAATTGCACGCGCTTATCGATCGCGAACAACGAAAATTGCAGATTTCGCCCGATAGACGAAGGAAAATCCAGCAAGCTGTCGAGCGCTATGTCAAGGGAGCGAAATCGCTCGATCTTGGCGAAGAAGTCCAACTCGTAATGACCCGCGTGCTCCTGCATCGATACGCGATCCGGACGTCCGGACAGACAGGGAATCTCTTCGCCGACGATCCCGAGCCGCGCCAGCCGTTGAGGGTCAAGAGCACCATCGCCGATGCCGCTCGCCTCTTCCTCAACCAACTGTTCAATCGACCATTTCACTTCGGACTGGATGATCTCTGCGATGCCAGCAATGAGAATGCCGAAGTCTTTCTTCAGTTGGCCGGAGCGCTCGTCGAGCGGATGGAGACCAAGGCGATTAGAAATCAGGATCCCGCGCTGACACCTGCGCAGCAGCAGGGCGCACTTCGCGACAAGTCGGTACAAATGATAGATTCTTGGGGATTTCCTTTTGCGCGCAAAGTGCGCGCCCTCATCGAGCGGATCGTAACCGATTGTCGCGCAGTGTCCGCTGAGCCGAATGCTCCGTTGGGAGCTGGCGCGAACGCCGTCGCTGTTCTCGAAACGGAGATGAAGGATCTGCTCGCAAGCGAAAGCGAACTCGCGCTCATCCTCAAGTTCGCGATCGCTTACGGGGCGATTGTCGCCATCCGCGACTACGGTCAAGGAGGCAAGATCTGGTGCCTTCTAGAGTTGTCAGGTCCCGTTTGCCTCGCGAGCGGTCTCACGCTCAATCGCGGAGGATTCCTGGAGCGTCGAGTTTCAGATCTCAGTCAGGTCGAGGAAAAGGTCTAGACGGTCATGCGCCGACACTGGGAGAATTGCGTTACCCATTTTGACGATGGCGTGGATCAGTTCATCGATGATTATTTTTCTCAATCGTCCCGCTGCTGTGTTCTCGTAGCAGGCGCCGGGTTCGATCCGAGAGCCAGAAGAATTGCACATCAACTGTCCGCCGCGATGGGAAAGCGTGTGCACGGTCTCTTCATTCGTGAGGACCGCGGCGATCCCGCCATCGCCCTTCAAAAGCTCGCCGACGACAACGAGGCACAGCTCAAAAGCATCATTGCCGACGCGACGGTTGCGCATGTTCAGATTTTTTCCGCAGATGACCGCGCTCCCATTGGCGGTCACGGGGTTCGATCAGCGATAGATGGCTACGGTTGGCCCGAAGGCGTCACCGACATTGTGCTCGACATGAGCGCTCTGTCGACGGGGGTTGGCTTTCCGTTGGCCAGGCTACTGCTCGAATACGCCGAGGCACGACCCACCGTAAGCCTTCACCTGATGGTCGTCTCGAATCCGGAACTTGATGACCGCATCGTCGGAGAGCCGTCGGCGCAAGTGCAGTTTGTTCGAGGATACTCTGGTCCTTCCGGAAGCTACGACGCGCTTCCGGTTGCGCGGATCTGGCTGCCTCAGCTCGGGCGAGGGCGGGTCGAAACACTGCGTAAGATAAGAAATACGCTCGATAGCGTGTATAAAGTATGCCCCGTCGTACCCTTTCCTGCGCGGAATCCCAGGCGGGCGGACGAACTCCTAGCCGAATATCAATCGCAGCTCCTGAATGAATGGGAGGTCGACGCGCGAGATCTGATCTACGTGTCGGAACGAAATCCGCTCGATTGCTATCGGACGATTTCAACCCTCAAGGAGAGATACGATCGAACCGTGGAGGACGTCTTCTTCCCCCAGATCATTCTTTCTCCTTTCGGCAGCAAGGTCACCGCGGTCGGGGCAATGATGGCCGCCATAGAACATGACCTGTCAGTTCAGTACGTCGAGACGTTGCGGTATGAATTTGACCTTATCGGCATGAAGGAATCCTCGCCCCTGCCGGATCTGGCCGTTCATGTATGGCTTCACGGACCTGTTTATGGGAGCTACGATGTCGGATCCGAAAAAGTGGCAAACTAGAGCAGTGGACGTCACCGATTTTCGACCTGTCCGCCGTGGCGGGCCGGAGACAACTCAGCAAATGTCGATACCTTCAGTAACTTGCGCGCCGTCAACAGGACGCCGTCGATGGCCGAGGCAACTCATTCTCAAGAGCGCCATCGACCAAAAAGCATCGGCAAACTAATGACCTCAGTTTTTGCTTCGAAGTTGGACGGGCTGCGGAATACCGTCTCGGCGGCTTGTGGCAATGATACAGGCCTCTTGGCCGAGGCCCTCGAGCGCGCCGCTGAGTATCCCGTAGCCGCCGTCGGAAGCGGAGGCTCTGCCGTTGCCGCCGAGTTCCTGTCTTCTTGCAGGACGTGGCTGCTCCATTCCGCGACGGCAGTGACGACGCCGATGGCGTTCGCGCTCGACCCGGTGTTGCCGAAGTGGGGGGTCTGGCTCTTCACCGCGAGCGGCGAGAACGCGGACATCCGCGCCGCCTTCCAGACTGCGGTCAAGGAACACGCCCGGCGCATCGATGTCGTCACCGCACGTAGCAAAAGCCTGGTCGCCGAAATGGGCGCGGATGGCGCCAGACTTCACATCGTCCCCGTCACCGAGCCGAAGGACGGATTTCTGGCGACGCACTCGCTGACTTCGACCGTGACTTCGCTTCTTCTAGCGAGCGATCAGGTCGCTGGACACGGCATCGCGGAAAGAAGCGACCGAGTGCAGATGAGATCCGAAGACCTCCTATCGTCTTCGGCACGAACTCGCACCATCGAGACGATCGCCCGCGCTTGGGATACCGGGCGCGATACGCTCCTTATCCTGCATGATCCCGCTCTGACCGCCGCGGCCGTCATGATCGAAACCAGTTGTTGGGAAGCGGGCCTCTGCAGGGTACAGCGGACAGACTTCCGCAACTTTGCGCACGGTCGGCATGTCTGGCTTGATCGGCATGGGGAGCACACCGTCGTGCTTTCGTTGACCTGTGATCGCAGCCGGCCCTTCTGGGAGTCGATCGAATCGTGTATTCCATCGTTGATACCACGGATGAATCTTGGCTTCGGCGCAGCCGGCCGCCATACGCTTTTTGATGCGGTTCTGAGCTCGTTCGGCGTCGTCGAAGGTTTGGGAGCGGCGATGGGCATCGATCCCGGAAAACCCGGCGTCGCCGATTTCGGACGCAGGATTTTCGAAAGCCAGGATTTGATTCTCGCGATCAAGGACGAGGATGCGGCCACGCGCCGCAAGCGTCGTTCGGAGCAAAGATCTGACGAGCCGAACAGAACGGCCGCGCCGTGGAGCGCGCGCCGGGACGAGTTTATCGAACGTCTGCGAGTTGCGGAGTTCGGCGCCCTCATCCTCGACTACGACGGTACGATGGTTGCGACGGACAAAAGAGGCAAGCCGCCCACTGGTCCCGTCCTAGACGGCGTTCGCACACTTCTGGATGGTGGCGTCGCGATCGCGCTTGCGACAGGCCGAGGGGGGTCGGTCGGCGAGGAATTGCGGGATTGCCTTTCGGCGGAGCATTGCGAGCGGGTGCTGGTTGGTTATTACAACGGAGCGCACATCGCTCCGCTATCCGTCGACATCCGGAAAACTTCCCTGAAGCCTGATGCCGCGATATTGGACGCTTTCGATAGCATCCGGGCCGAAAGCGGGATGTTCCTGGATGGATGGCTTCCTAAGGAGAATCCCTTTCAGATCACGATAGCCATAGACAAGCTTGCGTCGTCGGCTGACGGGTTACGCAGGCTGCGCGCGATAGTGGGATCACGTTCGGAGCTGAAAATGGTCCGCTCCGGTCACTCGATCGACATATGCCCGGCGTGGGCGGCCAAGCCGCGTGTCCTGGATGCAGTCCGAACCAAGATGGCCGAAGGCCATCTTCAGATGCTCGCGATCGGCGACAGCGGTGATCGTCATGGCAATGACTACGATCTGCTTGGTGGAGACTTCGGATTGAGCGTGGACCGGGTGTGCGAACGCGAGATTTCCTGTTGGAATCTTCTGCCAGGCGACGTTTCGGGTCCTGACGGTCTGTTAAGGATACTCGGCGGCATGCGCCTTACGGGGGCGGGCCGCGCGCGATTGGACGTATCCGTGCTGCGGCGGCTCTGATAGAATGTTCATGTTATGGTCCAATTGAGATTGAAAGAACCCACACCGCGGTCGGCACGCCCTGCCGTCGCAGGCACCGGTCTGACAGCCGTCGACCGGATCTATTGGGACGACTATGCCGCTCCGACGGAAGCCCTTGGCGGATCGTGCGGGAATGTCCTTCTATCGCTGGCAATGCTGGGTCATCCGGTCTTCCCGGTCGTCAATCTCGGCGACGACGACCACGGTCGTTTCCTGTTCGACGAGTTCGAGAAGGCCGGGTGCGAGACGCGCTTCGTCTCAAGAGCGCATACGGGAAGTTCTCCGGTCATCGTCGAAATAGTCGATACAGCGAATGCGACTCACCGGTTCACTTCGACGTGTCCCCAGACGTTCGTCCGTTTTCCAAAATGGCGCTCGATCGATCGCGACCACGTTTGCCAGGCCGCGGACACGTTGAAATCCGTGTCGGTTTTTTACGCCGACCGTGTTTCGGAATCGATCGTGCTTGCGATGGAAGAGGCCAAGCGAGCGGGTGCGTTGGTCTTCTTCGAGCCGGCATCCGCTGACGATGAGATGTTCGATAGAGCCGTGCGCTGCGCCACCGTGATCAAGCTGTCCGACGAGACTTCAGGGAAAAGCATCGCGGACTGCAACCTCAATCCGGAATCCATAGTTATCAGAACCCACGGTGCGCTCGGACTGACGGTTTCCAACAGAAGCGTCCGACGTCACTTTCCTTCCAGCTTCGCACCGCGGGTCGTCGACACATGCGGATCGGGAGACATGGTGACGACCGGTCTGCTGGATCTCATTTTGAAGCGCTGGTATCGGGAGGGAAGCTGGAAGGTTGACGATGTCTTCGACGGAGTCGAAGTCGGACAGCGCCTGGCAGCACTGAATTGCGGTTTTACCGGCGCCCGCGGACTTTTCCTGGCGGCGGGTGGGAGCCACGTCCGCGAGATGCTCGACCGAGGCCTCGACGAGGCATCCACCTCGTACGTGACCACGCTCGGAAGCTGTAACCGCTATTGAACCTATTCAGCGGCCTGCATGGCGATCTTGCGTCGCCGCTTGTTGTTGCTTAGAGAAAGATGCTCGCGAACTTCCATCAAGAGAATCCCGAGCATATTCTTGCCGCCCTTGCCGGGCACTTCTCCCCAAAGCCTATTTACTGCGTTGTCGACGGTTGCCGTCTCGATCAGTACGGCATCCTTCGTGTCGAGAAGTATGGCCGCCAAATCGGGGTGTTCGGTAAATTTTGCCATGAGGACGCCTCTCATGCGGTCGAACTTGATTCTCGACCAGTCCGGAGCGATGTCCCACTGGTAGAGGCCATGCGCTGCCATCGCGAGCAACGCCGGTGAGGGGGCGGCCATAAGCCACTCGCGCACGTCATCCTTGCGCGCTTTCCCGGCTTGGTAGGCGTGTTCGGAGGTCGGGTAGATGCGCCCCTCGAACGTGATCGGCCGCCTGTAGAGATTGCTGAACACGCCATATGGCTTCTCGCTTGCACGATAAAAGCGGATTTCCTTCATGACAGACCCCTTGTGAAGACTTACTTTTTGCATTATTGCATAAACGTGACGCGCAGAAAAGCTGAAATTAAAAGTATTGTTGGACGGCCCGTCAGCCCCGAGGAGGGAGCGGTCGAGGCAGTCGCTTGCGTCGAAAAACTTAAGAATAAGCTAAAAATAAGTAATTCGGCGTTAGCAAAGCTTGTCAACGTGAACCAATCTAGCGTCCATCGCGCGATGAGCCGCAGGCCACCGAGGCTAACTCCTACTTTGCAAATAATATGCAATTATGCAAAAAAGCGTCTGAAGATCGACGGTGCGGAGCAGGTAAATAGCGGGAACGATCAGCTCGCCAAGGCGGTTTCAGGCGTATGGGACGGTTCACCCGAACGACTCAATAAGCTGCTGACGTTGCTGCACGACCTCGGTGATCTAGTTTCTCGCGACTGAACGTAGAATCAGGTGGTCGCCGTGCGAGGTCCCGGCAGAGGCCGGTCGTTGCGCCGCCAAGGAAATCGCCGATGCGATGTCTTTAGCCTAAAGCCCGCGAGAGCCACTGCCGTCTGGAGTTGCATTGACTGGCGAAAAGCGCATCGTCAGAACCGGTGGAAGCCGGATCGATAGCGGTCTGACCTCGACCAGGTCCTGATCGGAACGTGGAGTCTTGAATGGAGCGTGACCTGGAATCCGAGCAAATCGGTCTTATCGGCGAGCAGCAGTTCCAGCTACTATGTGCGCAGGCGGGCTTAGTGTGCAACAAGAGCACGGTCGACGTAATGGGCTGGGATTTTATTGTCGAATTCCCGGCAGACCACTTCGGGAGCGCAATCTCGCTGGATCAGCGTCAAGCCAAAGCTGTTCGTGTTCAATTGAAATCGACTCTTCGACGAACGCATAGCAGAGTTCGGCTGAGCTTATCTTCGGTAGACCGGCTCGCGAAGGATCCGCACCCTTCAGTTATTGTTGCCTTCAGAATGAACCACGAAGGGAAGTTGCAGTCTGGCTATCTGGTGCACCTCATAGGTGACGAGCTTGCCCGGGTTCTGAAGAGACTGCGCCTGGCTGAAGCCAACGAGGCGCACGACATAAACAAGACGAACATCAGCTACGATTACGAGAAGCTTGGAACCCGCTTCGAGCCGACCTCCGAGGGGTTGCTGGAAGCTCTAAAGTTCATCTGCAAGGAAGACTCGGCGGCATACACAATTGAAAAGCAAAGACAGCTCGCGGAACTCGGCTATGAGCTGGGACGATTCGAAGCCGAAGCTATCGCGCTCATCGAAGGCCCGCAGCACCTGAACAACGTACTGCTCGGCCTTACTCCGCTCAAACCGGTGCAGTTTCGCGTATTCGACTCGCGATTTGGCATAAGGCTGCCATATCAGGGGGCCTTGTTCGACGATCTGGACGACTTGGTACTTACACCCCCGACTCTTGGCCCCTGTGTCATATCGATTAAGGCGATGGGATTCGGACAGGCCGCTCGCTTCGACGCCGAGATGTTCGTAGGACCGCCGATCGGCGCCGTGGATGGGCCGGAGCTCTTGATCCGGCATCCTGATTTTCTCATCCGTCTGAGGCGCAGCGAGGCGAAGTTTGAGACGCTACATAGGCTGGACGACGTTCGGCGTTCACTCGAACAGCACGCGGAGCTCGCGCGAGCGCTGTCATCGATGGCAGGTGGTCGGGCCGAGCTTACAATATCGGGAACCGCACGCTTTCCGGCAGTCTCACTCCCGTTCGGCGATCTTCTCAGCGGCCCGTACGTTGATCAACTGCCCGCAATCTCGAAATTCCTGGACGGCTGGCAGATGCTCTTGTTGAAGGCCGGCGTGGGTGCGGGAGATGGCTTCAATTTCGACGAAATCTGGACGGCTGATGAAGCGCAGATTGCAGTCGAAATGCTTCTTAGTCCCAAGCCGGTGGCGCGTTTGGAATTCCAAAGCCTTGCGGACGGGAATCAAGCACAGTCGCTCGAGGCGCTACTTTTTCGCACATGCTCGCTCGGGGGAACGAGCTTGACTTACAGCGTAAGAATAATCTTCGAGCACACGGACGACCCCGTTTGGCGATACCGATCGGCACGTTTCGAGGCGCTCGACGTTCGTCCAAAGGTCGTGGACCTTCAGGAATACGGGTACGACCAAGGGGAAGCTCATGGAATAGCGCTGCTTCTCGATCCGCGGAGCCTGACGCTGGATCGAGAGGCTCGGATCCGCTGAATCGGTACCATCGCGTCTCCCGTCCTTAGGTGGGTTTGTTGGGCCGCGGAACGGGTGATCCGGAAAGACGCAAGATTCGGCGAAGGTCTTGAACTCGGCGTCACCGTCTATCAGTCTGTGAATTGCGGCCTGCGTGTCTTGGTGCGCCAATGGCCGCAAAATCGCAGCCACGCGCGGGAGAAAATCATCAGTATCTTCCTCGCGAGCCGCTCTTGTATGCGGCCCAATCCTCCCATTGTTTGACGGCGGCGCCTTCAGTCCGGTCTTCAGTACGGTGCTGCACACCTCTAAAGTTTCCCGAGGCAACCCAAACCGATTCTGACTTTTGACGCGTGTTGACGACGTAAGTCTCGCCTGAAACGGTGACGATGGTTGGCTCTCGCGCGGCGGGTACGGGGACAGCTCCGGCAATCGCAGCTCGCAGGGCTTCAACCGGCCGAACACTCGGCATGACAAAATCCTTTGGCATTTCGACAAATACGTCGCGCGTTGACAACTTCATCAGGCCGGCGAAATGACGCTTCCGTCTTGGGACCGCTTTCTCTGCGTGCTGGCAAATTGCATGCAGCGTAGCTGGCTGAAAGAAAAGTTCCAGATCAGATAGTTTTGCCAAAATCAATTCCGCTCGGCGTATCAGGCCGTCGATTTCTGTTCTGATCGAACCTATGGACGCAGCAACCCGTTGAGCGTCGCCGGTCAGCGACATCGTGACTACCGCAGTCGCGTTCATCAGCCGATCAAATTCGGCGAGGATATCCGTGGGCGCCAGGCACAGGTGCCTGGGCATTGCGACGCCCTCAATCGCCCTGCCGTTGGCCGATTGCACCATTTCGAACACCCAAGACATGTGACTCCGCAAGCGCTCGCTAACAGTGGAAAATTCTTGCAACACGTTCGATGAAGAAATGCGGTCGAGCCAAGTGGAGAACTGTGTAATCGCACTTCGAATCTCTCGCACACGTCGCAGCGCATCGCGACGACCGATGGCAGCCTCGAAGTCTGCGGTGTATTGGTCAAAGTCCTCATTGTAGATTGTCTTGGCGCAGATCCACCCCACCATGAACCGGGCGCCGTCGACATTCATTACGAAGCCGGCCTTGTGCTGATGGCTGCCATGCACACAGGTGAATTCGGGGATTTCCATGCCGCGAAGGTCATATTTGAATTCAACATGCGCGTCTGCGTAGTTGGCCGGCACCTGCCTCACTAGGCCTTCGAGCGTTTCCGGATTGTCGATCTCAAGATCAAGGTCGATCAGCCGATCGTCACTAACATAGGCCCAATGGCCGCGCGTGGTGACGGTCTTCGCCTTCGATTCAGGCATCAAATCTCCCGTATCAAACATTGAAAAGGCAGACTCCGTACGCAGACTCAGTGCAACGTCGCAAGGTACCACAGTCGCGTCGGTGCGGGCTTGGACGACACGCCAACGCGACGAAAACGGGTGGTTTTAGTGCCTTGACCTTATAAGAACATAATGAGAACATTACAAGGCCCGGCAACTCGGAATCGGTCATTGTCGCAGAGCGCCGCGCCAAATCCACAGGCCGACGCGGGCCAGCTTGAAGAGGCAACGGACCAGGCAATAGCGGCGTGCGGTGGTGATCCGCTGCGGACCAAGGCGCGGTTGAGCAGATCGGGTTTTTCAGCCTGAGCCCGGTGGGGCAGGCGATTCAGAAGACTTCCGCATTCAGTGCGTCTCCCCCACGGAGGGCCGGGCTTGAAGTCCGAATGGCGCACTCGTCCTCGAGGCGCGCGACCAGGCGCAGTGCCGCATTTTTGTGACAAGTCATCGCATAGGTCTCGCGGGTCGTCCGATGGTCATCATCCCGGCACTTTCGGCGGCGAAGTCGACGCAGGTCAGAGCGGAACTCTACTATGGCCGGCCGACCGGGGTACTGTCCGGCGTCGATGCGGCAGATCTTGCAATCGAATTTGCTCGCCAAGGAGTCGGCATCAAGCCGACCTATCAGCCTCGCCTCCACGCCAAGGTGCTGGCCTGGGACGATGACAGTCTGGCCGTGACGAGCCAGAATTGGCTTTCGGCGGATCCGGCCAAAGGAGCGTTGCGCCGGGAAATCGGAGTCTTCGTAGAATCGAACAAGGTTGCAGATTTCCGCATTCGTCGCTTCGAACACGCCAGACAAAGCTGATAAGTCGGGCGAAGACGCGGGAGGGTCGGCATGATGATCTGAGCGCGGGAAACCCATGCGCTTCGCGGTCCTCATGGTGTCACTCATCAGCCCAGTCTGCGGGATTGAGAATTCGTCGCGCGACGCTCGGGACAGATTCAGGATCCAGCCTCTCCTTTGCCAAGGCCGCCTTCAAGAGCTCATCCGGAAGGAAATGATCGTATTTCTCCCGATGGAGTTTCGCAGCATGTTCGGCGAGATCGCTTCCGTCAGGAGGTGGAGACGCTGCGATTTCCCTCAGTGTCGTCGAGATGTCCGACGAGTCGCAGTTGGCGACCTCGATGATATGGCCGCTCGCGCTCGCTTCGAAGCCGCGACTCATGAGCGCCAAGGCGAAGGTGTCGAGTTTGGTCGAGCCGACCCAAGGAAAAAGAGCGCAGTCCCTTCCACTTTGCAGCGTTGCAATCCGGTCAAGGCCGAGATCGATGAACGCCGATCGACCCTCGCCCAACAGCTCGCGCGCGACTGCATCCAGAAAGACGGGCACCTCGTTCGAGGCGAGCGTCGATCGCATGGCTTCGGCGACACAATCGTGCACGCCGGAGAAATCCCCTCCAAAACGCGGGGGAAGGGCGGCATTAGTCGCCTTAACTTCGAGCAGCCGGGCCTTGGTGTCGATCGACAAGATTTTCCATCTGCGTCCGCTGAAAATGATAGTCTGCCCCGGCGCCAACGTCTGGTCGATGGGAATGGTACCGATGGTCTTGCCTTCGGCGACGACGCGGAACTCCTCCGTCGTCGTAAACACGGCGTAGAAATCGTGACCGGTCGTAACCCGTTCGCCGGTCTTGCCGAGCATCAACGTCCGGTCCGAGCCCATCTCGAGCAGCGCGGTCTCGGGGCGGGCCATCGCCTTGAGCAGTTCTGCGTAGAACGCCTGGTCGACGGAACGGAACGGCCCGCGTTCGCAAAGTACCTTCCACGCGGAGGCCGGTTGCAAGGCTCCGAACTCGCAGATTATCGCAAGCGTCTGCTGCAGGAGGGTCGACAAGTGCAGGCCCGACGGGCGCGGAGGCTCGCACCATTTCTGCATGAGCAGATCGACCATGGCGACGGCCTGCACGAGATCCAGGCGCAGCTTGTCGGACGGGTGCAGTCCGCCGCCGAACTCCTCCTCGGGGATGTACATCCGCAACACCGCCGGCTTGCCGGCGCGGCGGCCCGATCTTCCGAGCCGCTGCCGGAGCGACGCGACGGACCACCCCGGTCCGACCTGGGCTACGCTTTCGACGTCGCCGATATCGATGCCGAGCTCCAGCGTCGATGTCGCGACCGCGGTCGTGGGCCTCGGGTCGTCACGAAGCCTGGCTTCGACCAGTTCGCGTTCGGACTTGGCGAGGTTTCCGTGGTGGGCGAAAAATTCGTTCGGGAGGCGCTGCGTCTCCGCTATCTCCCGCAGGCGGTCCGTGAAGATTTCCACGTTCCGCCGCGAGCCTCCGAACAGCAGATTCCGCTTTCCGCGCAGCACGCCGAACATGTGCAGAGCCATCTCGGCGTCAGCGCTCGATGGTGGAGGAACCTTCTTGCCTTCTTCGATCGGCGGCCTGCGTCGGCGATAGCCGCGTACCTGGAGAAGGATGTCCTGCGACCCCTCCTGGCTTTCGATGATGTTGACATCGCCGCCGGCACCCGGCCGGAGCTCTTCGGCCGCCAACGCCATGACCCCTAGCGTCGCCGAAAGACCTATCCGGTCTATGCGGTCGCGGCGGGTAGCAACTTCCACGCGGTTCAGGATCGACTGGAGTTGCCTGCCACGCTCGGTCCCGATGAAAGCATGGAGTTCGTCGATGACGAAGGCGTCCAGGCGTCCGAAAAGGTGGTCGACCTGTCGGCCGCGCCGGACCAGCGTCGCCTCCAGCGATTCCGGCGTGATCAGCACGATGCCGGCGGGACGTTCGATGGCCCGCCTGCGTGCATCCGACGAAACGTCGCCGTGCCAGCGGTGAAGCGGTATTTGGCATGTATCGAGAAGCGATTCGAGACGCCGGAACTGGTCGTTGATCAGGGCCTTCAACGGACTGACATAGACGATGGAGAATCCTTGCGGTGCATCCGTGGGCCGCGACAGAATTCTCGAAATTAACGGAAGGAACACTGCTTCGGTCTTTCCCGCCGCGGTCCTTGCGGCGAGGATCACGTCGCCTCCGTCCATCACCGCCGGGATCGCGCGCTCCTGAACGTCGCGCAATTCGGTCCAGCCTTGCGCCCACACCCAACGTTTGACGGGTTCGGCGAGGCGGTCGAATTGCGACGAGGTCGTGGCGGTCACAACTGGAGCCGGCTCAACTCGTTGTCCGAAACGTCCAGCGGCATGCCGGGATCGATCGCATCCGCGGAGGCACCGCGATCCTCGACGATCTCGGCCTCGCCGATCAACGAGCGCCAATCGGCCTTCGGATTCTGCTCGAGGATCGAGAGAAGGTCGACGAACGCCTTCACGCTGTTTCGGGGGGTCCGGAAGTAGCTGTCTCCGATGCGTTCGCGGCAATGGGTGGCGAAAGCGTCCAGCGCCTCGTCGGGCACGAGGAATTTCGCCGGGTCGCCCCCGGCAAACAAGGCTCTTAGCCGCTCGAACAGGACGAGAAGTTCATCTGGGGTGAGGTTCTGGAGCCGGATGACGGGCCCAGAGTAGTCGGCGAAGCCTCCCTTCGCGAAGGTATTCTCGGCCAGCCTCGATTGAATAGCTCCGTCGGCGTAGAGCCCGCGTCGGGTATCGAGCAGGAAGTCCGGTGTTCCTCCGAGAGCGAAGCCGATGCCTTCGGCCGAGCCCTGGAGCACGTCGTTTATGATCCGAAGGATCTGATCGAAATTCATCTTTCGGGATTGCGCGCTCTGCAATTTGTACAAGGTGACAAGTTCGTCGAGGCAGACAAAAAGTCCCGAATAGCCGGCGTGACGGACGAACCGCCCCATGAGCTTCAGATTATCGTAGACGTTTCCGTCGTCGATGATCGTCCGGACATCGAGCTCCTGCCGCGCGGCAGTCTTGTTGACGTACTCGCCCCGCAGCCATCGGAGCGCGGCGGACTGCATCTCGTCCGATCCTTCCTCATAGCCGCGCGCGTAGGCGGTGACGACCGACGCGAATTCGTATCCGCCCGCCATCTGCCTGACGTCCTCGAGCTTCGTCCTTATCTCGTCCGCCGTAGCAACGCCTTTGGCCTTTGCTTCGTCGGCGGCCTTGCCGATGAACCTTTCCAGTATATTGCGTAACGCGCCGCCATCCGGCGAGGTTCGCGTCGCGGTGTTTTGCGCAAGTTCCGCATAGAGGGCGCGTGCATGACCGGTGGTCGAGTGCAGGCGCTTGTCCGGCGATAGGTCCGCCTGCATGACGACGAGATTCTTGGCCAGGGCGAGCTGCCTTACCAGGAACAGGAAGAAGGTCTTGCCGGCACCGTATTCACCTATGACGAAGCGCAGCGCGCCGCCGGCGGCCGCGACACGATCAACGTCGGAAAGAAGAGCCTCGATCTCGCGCTTGCGGCCGACCTGGATATGCTGAAGTCCGATTCGAGGAACGACGCCGGAGCGCAGCGCGTTGAGGATGGTTTCCCGGTCCTTCGATTTGATGACGGGTTGCTTTGTCATTCAGCCGCCTCGGAGAACTGCCCTGCAACAATATCGCGATTGACGATGATCGGATCGCCATCCTCGAGGAGGAGGTCGTCGTACCGGTCGAACCCCCAGGAGTTCAAATTCTCAAGCGCCGCGCCTGGTGTCAACGACAGCTCGCGCGCCAGCCGATCGAAATCCGCCCGCGGCCAACTTTCTCGTTCCAGCAAAGCCTGCAGAAGGTTTGCGAGGCGCGGCTCCAGAGCGTCTAACTGGTTTCCGGGAGTAACCGTCGGAACATCGTCGGTTTCGTGTGCGCCGAACACGTCCGCAAGGATTGCCGCCGCCGCCTCCGTTTCCGCGCGGATTGCGGCCCTTCGATCGACCGGCTTGGGCGCCGCGGGAACAGCCCGCGCCCGAGGTTGATCGTTACTTGCTGCCGGTGGCGCCGTCGGGGCGCGCGGGATGGCATAGCCTGTCGGTTGGACTTCACCGGGCAATCGCACCGGTTCGTCGTCCTGGTTGGCGGCCGTCGCCTTGTGAAGGCCCGCGTAGAGCCGCTCAGGATCTAGGTTCAGTTGACGGTAAATTCGCTCGAGCAGCGCGACTTCGGTTCGTTCATGCGAGCCGCCGGCCGAAGCGAGCCCGACCAGCAGATCGGCGATCTGGGCGCGCTCTTCGTGCGGGACTGCCGCGAGCTTGCGTCGAAGGCTTGCCAGCGCAACTGGGCGTAATTCCAGCCATCGGAGGTCGGCGCTCAGCCGGCGGCGCTCGTTTTCGGTTACGCCGTTTGCATTGGCAACCATTCCTTCGAGCGACAGCCGCTCGGCCGGTTGCAGGCCGCCGTCGGCCTTGCCGACGAGAATGCCGAGAGCGACGGTGAGAAGCGCGCTACGATAATGAGCCGAGGCGGCCTCCAAGGTTTCCGTTGGCGCATCAAGTTCGAAGAGAAGGATAGACTCGTGATCGGCGCCGAACGAGAATCCAGGACCGGGAACGACGCCCAGCCCGAACTTTCCCAGAGTTTCGGCAAGCTCCCGCAGCTTTGCCGATGTTATGTTTCCAGGCTGGGCCGCATTTACTCGGTCAAAAAGTTGCGCGGCAGGAACGATTTCCTCCGCCAGCACGTGTTCGTACAACCAAGTCAAAGGATTATTCGGCAGATCCTTGATGGCAAGTGTCCTCTGCGCGGGTGGCAACAACGCGATCGCATGTAGTGAACCCCCATGCTCGGGTGCCTTTGCTACACGTCTGCTGTAACGGTCGAGCTGCTCGGTGCAGTCGTCGAGGATGTTTCGGCCGAGCGCGAGCGCGTCGCTGCAGCCGGACGCATCGGGCAGCGAACCGAAGGCGTCCGTCAGATCCGAGACGAACGTGCCGCTTGCCGACCGGTACAATATTTCGGCACGGGGCAGGTTGCGACTGTCGAGAACTAGCCCGCGCGGGAAGCGCCGTTGGCACTCTTCTTCGAACATGGATTTCAGTTGGGTGAAGGCGCGGCGCGCCGGCGTCTTCACCCTGGTTTCGGGATGGGACATGGTCCAGGACAGCAGCCATTGTGGCTCGATCGGCAGATTATCCCGCAGGCGCCGGCCGATCGCGATCTTCACGCTTGCCGGAATGTCGCCGCCGGCGGCCTCGTAGACGGGAACCGCGTCGCGGTCGCTTCCCAGTTCGAGCAGTTGGATTGCCGACAGCAGCTCCGTTCCGTAACGGTGAAAGGACCGGTTTCCGCCATAGATTTCAAGGAGCCGGACCAGTTCGCGTTCGATAACAGCCCAATCTTCCTCGGATCTCTCCAGGATTGCCCGGCGTTCCAGCGCATAGAAATATACGAAGACATATCCGATGTACGTATCCGGTGCGTTTCGCAGAGATGCCATCCAATTGAGAAACGCGAGCCGCGAGCCCGGGTTCATCGATCCATAACTGGGCCAATAGTTCATCTGCTGGCCGACAGTGTCCGCACTGCCGCCCACCGGCAGCGAAGGATCGATGAGACAATTGTCGTGGTCGGAGGATGAGTTCGACGTCGGAAGCCGGGAGCCTACATACGCCGGGCCTGCAATCTTTCTTCGGCCGACGGCTGCGGCCATTCCAAACGGGATCCACGCAGCATCACCATCGGCACGAACGCAGGACAAGTCCGCCACGGGTTGAATCGCGATGATGTCGGCAGGAGGCGCCGCTGGTGGAGCGGATGATTTTCCCGGGAACGGCTCCTGACGATAATCATTGTTGATCCGGACCTTACGTCGTCGAAGGGACAAGCCCTTCAACGCGAGCACTGTGAAAGTGATGATCGATAAGATTGCAAACCCGAGCAGATTGCTTGGCTCGGGCCTCGTTGCTTCTGCCGGTCCCATCGATTTGACGGCAGGGGAATGACCGTCGGCCTGTGTCAATTCGGCGGGTGGCGCTGAGTGGTTTGGTTGACGCGCTAAAGGGGGCGCGGTCGAAGGGGGATCCACCGGAACGAGCTTCGATTTGGGCCGATCGCCGCCGACCGTTTGTTCTTGGCGGCCTTGCGAAGCCCACCACGGAGCCTGCGGCGCAGAGCCGTTGCTTTGTTCGGCCGGAAGTTTCGCCAACCTTGATTGGTAGTTTGTCCACTCCGGGGTTATCGGGGAAGTCTGAGCGGGGGGCCGAGTTCGTGGGACCGGGGATTTGGCGGGACGAGCCGTACGGATGGGCACAATTTGATCCGACGGCGCGGCCACGGCGTCCGGCCTGGCGGCGCGAACAATCGCTTGGGGGGTTGGGCCGGCGTGAACCGGAGGGGAGACAGGTGTTTGGGCCGCTGCAGCGGCGGCCGAAAAGGGCACGACAAGCAGGCCGACAATCTGCCCTACGCTATACATTCGGACGCGCATGGGCGCTCCCCCGGAGGCCGCGCTCCGATACTCTATCGGCTGCTGCAGCCTCCTACCCCAGAAGTTGCAAAAGCCTACGTTATCGTGTGACCTTCCGCTAGGGCGTTTTACGGCTCGCCGGGAGCAGATTCCCAAGCAAACTCTGTGCTTTCGCAGTAGGATGAAGCATTCCCGCAGTATGCGGTTTGGTCGTTTTCGGCCTTGGGACTGCGAGACTGGTCCCCGAAATATCGGTGGATCGATGTGACGCCCCGTGCCGATTGTTCCGGCAACCGGCCAAACCTCAATCCGCGGTTGTTCCAGGTTTACGTAGAGCATCCTGGCTTCTGCGTTCAAAGTTTCGCCGGCTTGGCGGCTCGTTTCGTTAGCAACCGCAGGGCAGTCGCCGAGAATTCGGTGCGAGTACCATCGTGACAAGGCGGATCCCGTCAGCTTGCCAACTCGAATTGGGTCGGGACCTCCCAAGCCGTCTTATGGTTCCAAACTGGACTCGGATGCGCGGTGCGGGCCCCATCATGATTGGATAGTCTTCAATCTCGCATACCGTGCCGAGATCACCGGACCTTATTTCGGGACGCTGCTGGCCAGCGATTAGGCGGACCTGGTCTCCAACGGAGAAGGGACAGTCGTCGCGTTCGCTGACGATGAAGGCGCCAGCCGCGACCTCGGCGCTGACATCCAAGGCATCATGATCGGCGCCGCCCGGTCCGCCAGAGGATTTCTGGCGGTATATCGAAAACGAAATGCCGCAGAAATTCGGCTCGCCGCTTCGCTCCAAGCTGAAGAAACGGTACTGGGAGCGCAGCGATGTTTCCGGTCATCCCTTCGTAATCGCGATTGCCGACTTCCATTCACCGGGCTCGATGATCTGGTCGCATACGGCGCTTCCGCTCTATCTGTACGGCATCGGGGTCGACATCTGGTACGGAAAGGACGGAAGCAAGCACGGGGTCGAACGGAAGGCCAGGGAGCACGTGGTCGGCGGAAAGGTCGTACCCACCAACTTTTTCGGGCAGGCCGACACCCGGCACGTGTCGGCGATTCTGTTCTCGAACGCCGGGACGATGGCGAAATTCAACAGGATGGGCGTTTTGGCCGGATTCGGCGACCCGGACGTCAAGCTTCGGCGTAAAGGCGGCTTCAACGATCCGGCGCCCGGTGCCTTTGACGAGATCCCGTTCGAAATGAACATCGAAGATTCGGATTACGCTGAACGGTGGGCGGACGAGATCGAGATTTACCACAATCCCGACGCGGCGGTTCCATTGCATGAGGAAATCTTCGAAGGGACCACCCAGTTTTTTCTCGAGGAAGGAGAGTTCGTTTGGCGGGGGCCGTCGCCGAGGGTTCTCTACTCCTCGACGATGTCCGTTGCGCTGAAGGATTGATCGCGACGCAGTCGGCTTCCCTACCGCCGACCCTCGATCCAGACGACCTCGCCGAGGCTCATATAGACGATGGCGCCCTTCGGGGCTCCGATCAACGTAACGTAGTCGGTCAATTGCGCGATATGGCCGGATCGGTCTTCCCGGCTGGGCGACACGTCGCTCTTCCAGTCCAGCACGGCGAGTAGGACGTTCTCTTGTACGGCCACCGCGTCGGCGCGGCCGGCGGTCAATATCCGGTCTCGCGAATTCGACCAGATTGGCACCTCGGAAACGAGATGCGGTCTCAGCGCGGCGATTTCCTTGAACTTGAGCGTGCGCGCCGCGGTGCGGGCCATTTCGGCAGGGTCGGGATGAGATGAAGGGGCCTCTCCGCCCAGGCCGGTCAATTCGCGCAACAGCGTATCGGCGCGTTCTTCGACCTGGGCTGGATCGCCGTCGTCCAATTCTCCGGTGAGAAACTCCTCCATCAGCTTGTGCAGCACGATACCGCGCAGCCGCCCGCCACCGGGCGCTTGGACGAATTCGAAGGCGTCGTCGATACTGCGGGCGGTCGGCTCAAGAACCTCCGCGCGGTCATCGTCGTGGGGGG
>NZ_JAURXB010000261.1 GCF_030654605.1 Bradyrhizobium sp. | reverse complement strand
CCGGCCAGCGCGAGCTCATGCGCAGCGGCAGAAGCCAGCTTCGCATTATGCGAGCCTGATCGCAGCGAGCCGGGAATGACGAGGATTTTCAGCGCGGCCATGAACCAATCGCAAGACAGAGCTAACCGGCGCGCGGCGGCGCCGAGCATTTTCGCAGAAAATGCTCTTAACCGATATTCTGCGCGTATTCTATTCGCAAAACCGGATTCCACTTTTGCGGAATACGCGCAAAGGGTCAGCCCTTGCGATACACCCAGACGCGGGCCGGCGGAAGGTTCATCCAGATGCGCTCGGAGGCTTCCGTGGAAACGCCCGGCAGCGATTTCGGAATCGGCGGCGCCACCGAATAGGTGAACTGCACGAAGGGCGCGCCCGGCGCCAGCGCCAGAAAGGCGTCGCGGATCAGTTTCAGGCGCTTCAGCATCGGTTGTGTCACCAGCGGCAGGCCGGACACCACGGCGGATGCCGGCGCGCTCAGCACGTCGCCGAGCGAGTCGCGCAGCGCGTAGGCATCGCCCTGCACAACCGTAGCCTGCGGATAGCGGTCGCGCAGCAGCGCGCAGAAGCCCGGATTGTATTCGACCAGCACCAGTCGCTTCTGATCGACGCCATGCTCGATCAGCGCGTTGGTGATCGCCCCGGTCCCCGGTCCCAATTCGACCACCGGTGCTGTTGAATTGACATCGACATACTGCGCCATGGTGCGGGCGAGAACTTTGCCCGAAGGCATCACCGCACCCATCCGCAGCGGCTTTTCGATCCATGAACGAAGGAAGCGAACCTCATCGTCGAGACGAGGGGGCTTCTTCAACGCACGCACAGACGATTGCAATGGCATGTCGCTACCGGACGGGACCCGACGCTGGGCGGAAGTGTCAGAATATCGTCACAAAGACGTATAGGTAGCGGCCGATACGGTCAAGCCGAAGAGTCGTTAGGGGTTGGCGCGATTGCCGAAGAAGTCCTTGACCTTAGTGAAGAAACCCGCCGCTTCCGGCTGGGTTGAGCCGGACGACAGTTTTTCGAACTCGGCCAGCAGCTCCTGCTGCTTCTTGGTCAGATTCTGAGGCGTTTCGACCACGACCTGGACGTACATGTCGCCGGTCTGGCGCGAACGCAGCACCGGCATGCCTTTTGATGCAATGCGAAATCGCCGGCCGGACTGGGTTCCGGAAGGCACTTTCACCTTGGTCTTGCCCTTGTCGATGGTCGGCACCTCGAATTCGCCGCCCAACGCCGCCGCCACCATCGAGATCGGTACGCGGCAATGCAAATCGGCGCCGTCGCGCTGGAAGAACTCGTGGGTGGCCAGCGACAGGAAGATGTAGAGGTCGCCCGGCGGTCCGCCGCGGACGCCGGCCTCGCCCTCGCCCGCCAGCCGGATGCGGGTGCCGTCTTCGACGCCTTGGGGAATGTTGACCGACAGGTTGCGGTCGCGCGTCACCCGGCCCAAACCGGTGCAGGACGGACAGGGGTCCTCGATCATCTGGCCGCGGCCCTGGCAGCCGGGACAGGTTCGCTCCAGCGTGAAGAAGCCCTGCGCCTGCCGCACCCTTCCCGCGCCGCCGCAGGTCGAGCAGGTCTTCGGCTTGGTGCCGGCCTTGGCGCCGATGCCCGAACAGGCTTCGCAGGTCACCGAGACCGGGATCTCGATCTGGGCGGTCTTGCCGAGGAAGGCCTCCTCCAGCGTGATTTCCATGTTGTAGCGCAGGTCCTGGCCGCGCTCGCGTCCGCCGCGCCCGCGCTGCCCGGCCATGCCGAACAGGTCTTCGAAAATGTCGGAGAAGGACGAGGCGAAGCCGGCGCCGAAGCCGGGTCCGCCGCCGCCATGGCCCTGCTCGAACGCCGCATGGCCGAACCGGTCATAGGCGGCGCGCTTGTCGCCGTCTTTCAGGACTTCGTAGGCTTCGTTGATTTCCTTGAAGCGGACTTCGCTGGAGGCATCGCCCGGATTCTTGTCCGGATGCCATTTCATCGCCAGCTTGCGGAAGGCCGCCTTGAGTCCGGACTCGTCCGCGTTCCGCTCGACTTCAAGAGTTTCGTAGTAGCAGCGCTTGGTGGTCGACATCCGTCAAATCCGCCCGAAATTCTGTTCTCGGTCCGCAGGCATGCTTTCTCAGAGAATGCAGCCTCCGGCTTAAAGAAAAATGACCCCCATCCTAAGGAGACGCAACCCGCGTGCTCTTTGGAATGAGGGTCATGGTACCAGCCGTATTTAAGCAGACTTCTTGTTGTTCTTGTCGTCGTCGACCTCGGTGAATTCGGCGTCGACCACGTCGTCCTTGGCGGCATCCTTGGCCGCGTCGCTTTCGGCCTGTTGCTTGTACATCGCCTCGCCGAGCTTCATCGAAGCCTGCGCCAGCGTGTTGGTCTTGGCCGTGATCGCCTCGGCGTCGTCGCCCTTGAGGGCTTCCTTCAGGTCGCTGACGGCGTCCTCGATGGCGCGGCGCTCGCTCTCCTCGACCTTGGAGCCGTGTTCGGCCAGGGCCTTCTCGGTGGAATGCACCATCGAGTCGGCATGGTTCTTGGCGTCGACCGCGGCACGGCGCTTCTTGTCCTCGGCGGCATTGGCCTCGGCGTCCTTGACCATCTTCTGGATGTCGGCTTCGGACAGACCGCCGGATGCCTGGATCCGGATCTGCTGCTCCTTGCCGGTCGCCTTGTCCTTGGCCGAGACGTTGACGATGCCGTTGGCGTCGATGTCGAAGGTGACCTCGATCTGCGGCATGCCGCGCGGCGACGGCGGAATCCCCATCAGGTCGAACTGGCCGAGCACCTTGTTGTCGGCGGCCATTTCGCGCTCGCCCTGGAACACGCGGATGGTGACGGCGTTCTGGTTGTCCTCGGCGGTCGAGAACACCTGGCTCTTCTTGGTCGGGATCGTGGTGTTGCGATCGATGATGCGGGTGAACACGCCGCCCAGCGTTTCGATGCCGAGCGACAGCGGCGTGACGTCGAGCAACAGCACGTCCTTGACGTCGCCCTGCAGCACGCCGGCCTGGATCGCGGCGCCGATGGCGACGACTTCGTCCGGATTGACGCCCTTGTGCGGATCCTTGCCGAACAGCTGCTTCACGACTTCCTGGACCTTCGGCATGCGGGTCATGCCGCCGACCAGCACCACTTCGCCGATTTCACCGGCGGTGAGGCCGGCGTCCTTCAGCGCCTTGCGGCAGGGCTCGATGGTCTTCTGGATGAGATCGTCGACCAGCGCCTCGAACTTGGCGCGCGTCAGCTTCATCGTCAGATGCTTCGGACCGGACGCATCGGCGGTGATGAAGGGCAGGTTGATTTCGGTCTGGGTGGTCGAGGACAGTTCGATCTTGGCCTTTTCGGCGGCCTCCTTCAGGCGCTGCAAGGCAAGCTTGTCGTTGCGCAGGTTGATGCCCTGCTCCTTCTGGAATTCGTCCGCCAGATAGCTGACCAGCCGCATGTCGAAGTCTTCGCCGCCCAAAAATGTATCGCCGTTGGTCGACTTCACCTCGAACACGCCGTCGCCGATCTCCAGCACCGACACGTCGAAGGTGCCGCCGCCGAGGTCGTACACCGCGATGGTGCCGGTCTTGGTCTTGTCGAGGCCATAGGCGAGCGCTGCCGCGGTCGGCTCGTTGATGATGCGCAGCACTTCAAGGCCGGCGATCTTGCCGGCGTCCTTGGTGGCCTGACGTTGCGCGTCGTTGAAATAGGCGGGAACGGTGATGACGGCCTGCTCGACCTTGGAGCCGAGATGGGCTTCCGCTGTCTCTTTCATCTTCTGCAGAATGAAAGCCGAGACCTGCGAGGGCGAATAGGTCTTGGCATCGGCTTCGACCCAGGCGTCGCCGTTGGATGCCTTGACGATCTTGTAGGGGACGAGCTTCTTGTCCTTCTCGACCATCGGATCGTCATAGCGGCGACCGACGAGGCGCTTGACCGCGAAGAAGGTGCGCTCGGGATTGGTCACCGCCTGACGCTTGGCGGGCTGCCCGACGAGGCGCTCGCCATCATCGCTGAAAGCGACGATCGACGGGGTCGTCCGCATGCCCTCGGCGTTCTCGATGACTTTCGCGGTCTTGCCATCCATTACGGCGACGCACGAATTCGTGGTGCCGAGATCGATCCCAATGACCTTTCCCATGGTCCTCATATCCTTCTTTTTGCGGCAGGTTGGCTGGGCCCTGACGGCACACCAATCCAAACCCCCAAACGATCAATTCCTCGCGATATTGCGACGGTGAGCCTCATATAGGAGGGGGGGTGGGGCCTGCAAGGACCGTACGCAACCTTGAGGGCTGAAAAGACTGGCCTTTGGAAGATTGTGTC
>NZ_JAURXB010000253.1 GCF_030654605.1 Bradyrhizobium sp. | reverse complement strand
GACACCACCGCAGCCGACCGATCCGATCTTTCGTTCCCTGTTCCAGGCCGGCGATCGCGCGCAACCGGTCTCGCCGGCGGTTCAGGAATTGTGGGGCAATTCTTCGTCGCTGACTTCGGGCGCGTCAGCAACCTCGGTCGCGAGCGTGACGTCGGCTTCGTCAACGAATGCAGCGCAATCTCTTTCCGGACGCAAACCCGAAGTCCGGCCGCCAGGCCGACTCGATCTCTTCAGCGATCGCCTCGGTACCTTCAGCTAGTCCCGTGTCCCGGGCGCGATGCAGCGCGTAGCGCTGCTTCGCAGAGAAGGGACCCACACTTTTCCCCTTGAGCCATGGACCCCGGATCTGCAGCGCATCACCCTAGCGCGTCGAAGACGCGCGTGAACGCGCTTATGGTGCTGCGCTGCGTCCGGGGAACGCCGCTGCATCCGGTCGCCGCTCCCTTAACAAAACGTCAATAAAACCAGCCGTTTATGGTGAACCCTTTGTTAAGCGGCGTGGTTTATTTTCTCTTGCAGTGGCATCGCGTCACGGTGTCGTCAGGTTGCGTAGGCCTCCAGGGTCATGATTGTTCGGCAGTTTATCAATTGGATACGTACCGCTCCGGCAGGCGAGCGGGCAGAGGCAACGCGGTCGTTGGCGCGGGCCTGGCTGATTTCGGATTTGTCCGAGGACGATCGCGCCGCCGCCGAAGGCGCGCTCCTGATGCTGCTCGACGATGCATCGCCGCTGGTGCGCCAGGCCATGGCCGAGGTGTTTGGGCGCAGCTCCGAGGCGCCCGCCGGCATCGTGCAGGCGCTGTCGCTCGACCAGACGTCGGTCGCACTTCCGGTGCTGGAACATTCCCCGCTGCTGATCGACGCCGATCTCGTCGACATCGTCGCAACAGGCAATTGCCAGATGCAATGCGCCATCGCCCGCCGCATCAATCTGCCGCCCTCGGTGTGCGCCGCGATCGCCGAAGTCGGTTCAGCCGCAGCGGCGCTCGAGCTGATCGAGAACGCCTATGCCGAGCTTGCGCCGTTCTCATGGGACCGCATCGTCGAACGCCACGGCCATCTCGCCGCGATCCGGGAATCGATGCTGGTGCTGGAGGATTTGCCGGCCGCGACGCGGGTCGCCCTGGTCGCCAAACTGTCGGACACGCTGGCGAAGTTCGTGGTTGCCCGCAACTGGCTCAGCGCCGACCGGGCAGGGCGGATCGCCAGCGAGGCGCGCGATCGCTCTACCGTCAACATCGCGGCGCGTTCGCGCGGCGAGGACATGTGCGGCCTGGTGCGCCATCTGCGCGCCACCGGCCAGCTGACCGCAGGCCTGATCCTGCGCGCGTTGCTGTCGGGCAATCTCGAACTGTTCGATGCCGCACTGGCGGAATTGTCCGACCTGCCGCTGGCGCGGGTCTCCGCGCTGCTGCACGACCGCGGCGGCGCCAGCCTGCAGGCGCTGCTGCGCCGCGCCGGGCTGCCGCCATCGACCTTTGCGGCGTTCCAGATGGCGCTCGAGGTCTGCCAGGAGACCGGATTCGTCGACAGCATCGGCGGGGCGGCCAGGTTGCGCCGCCGCATGGTGGAGCGCGTGCTGACGCATTGCGAAACCGATCCGCAGGCCGCCGAGCCGCTCCTGATCCTGCTGCGCCGCTTCGCGACGGAGTCCGCCCGGGAAGAAGCCCGCATGTTCTGCGACGAACTGATCGCCGAAGAAGCGATCGCGCCGCTCCAGCACGAACTGATCGCGGCGTAGCGACCCTGCATCGACACATTCAGCTGTCGTCCCTGCGAACGCAGGGACCCATACGCCGTGCCGCCAATAATTTTGGAAGATGATAGCGGCCTGTTGAAGCGTCTCGACCGGACAACGGACGACCGGGATTATGGGTCCCTGCGTTAGCAGGGACGACAGCAATTCACTCCGCCGGCACGATGCTCGGGGCCAGCACGGCTTCGAGATGTTCGGGGCGGTCGCGATTGGCGTGGGTGAGAAAGACGTCCGCGATGCCGCGCAGTTGCTTGCTCAATTCGCCGGCGGTGGCGGCGGTGTCGAGTTTGGTGCGCTCGCGCACGATGGCCTGGATGGCGTTGATGTGATGCGCGATCAGGTTGGAGGGCACCTCGTCGAGGTCTGGCGCGTGCTCGATGATCCGGCACAGGCTTTCGGCGGCGGCGCCGGCGGAGGGAAATCCGAACGTGGCGGCGTCGCCCTTGATGTCGTGGGCGGCGCGAAACAGCTCCTCGCGCGTGACATCGTTAAAGCCATCGCGGAGGATGGCGGCGTGGGCGTCCGACAACCGGTCGGCCTCGATGGTCATCCAGTTCTTGAATTCACCCGACAGGCCGGCGAGCGCCTTTTCGGCGCGCGCGATGGGATCGTCGAGGTCCCGTTCGGCGACGCGCCGCAGCACCTTTCGCAGCGGATTTGGCTGGGTGATGACGTGGTGGTCGGCGAAGGTCGAGATCTGCACCGTCGCGGACTTGCTTTTCGCCATGATGGATTCCTCGGGCTCTCGCGCTAGACGGTGGACCGCGCCTTGTCGAGCAGCGACGGCTGCTGCATCACTTCGACCTCGCCGCCGATGCGGCGCTCCGGGCCGATATAGGTATTGGTGGTATTGCGGCGGCGGTCCGGGCCGAAATAGGTCTTGGTCTTGATGAACGGGCGCGGATTGGCAACGACGTTGAGGATGCGCTGATAGAGCCCCTTGGCCGAGATCGGCTTGGCCAGGAATTCGGTGACGCCGGCGTCGCGCGCCACGGTGACGCGGCGCTTCTCGGAGTGCCCGGTCAGCATGATGATGGGGGCGTAGGGGTTGCCCTTGGAGTCCGGCTGCCGGATCATCTGCGCCAGTTCGAGCCCGTCGAAAATCGGCATCGACCAGTCGGTGATGACGATGTCGGGAACATAATGGCTGTACATTTCCAGCGCGGTGGCGCCGTCCTCGGACTCGTACACCTCGCGCGCGCCGAACGAATGCAGCAGCGTCCGCAGGATGCGGCGCATATGCGGATTGTCGTCGCAGACGAGAAAGCGCAGCTTGTTGAAGTCGATGCGAAACATGGCGCGGCCCTGAGGGCAGACCAGCAACGGTATACCCGGCGTTAACCATATCGCGGCGCCGGTTAACGAATGGTTGCCGCGGGGCCTCGACCCAAAATCTTGAAAACGACCCCATGCAAAGAAAGGGGCGCGCTGGATAATGGTATTTTAATACCCAAACTGTTCTCTCAGGATGCGCTCTTCCAGGCTGTGGCCGGGGTCGAACAGCATCCGCATCGAGATGGTCTTGTCCGAGAGCACCTCGACCCGGCGGACGTCGCGCGCCTCGTCGTGGTCGGCCACCGCCGCGACCGGGCGCTTGTCGCCTTCGAGCACCTCGATCACGACATAGGCGGTGTTGGGGAGCAGGGCGCCGCGCCAGCGCCGTGGCCGGAACGCGCTGATCGGGGTCAGCGCCAGCAGCGCGGCGTTGATCGGCAGGATCGGGCCCTGCGCCGACAGATTGTAGGCGGTCGATCCGGCCGGCGTCGCCACCATGATGCCGTCGGCGATCAGCTCGGGCATGCGCGGCTGCTCGTCGATCAGGATCCGCAGGCGCGCTGCCTGATGGGTCTGGCGAAACAGCGACACCTCGTTGATGGCATGATGCAGGTGCACCACGCCATGCACGTCGGTGGCGCGCATCAGCAGCGGAT
Source organism: Bradyrhizobium sp. (assembly GCF_030654605.1). Classification (GTDB taxonomy): domain Bacteria; phylum Pseudomonadota; class Alphaproteobacteria; order Rhizobiales; family Xanthobacteraceae; genus Bradyrhizobium. The sequence continues at coordinate 7,504 of NZ_JAURXB010000253.1, read as the reverse complement.
GAATTACGGTTTCCTTCGCTGCGGCCAGGCGCGCGTGCAGGTCGACCGTGCTGAATTCGTTCATCAGAAAACCGACGGTGCCGCGATGCATGCCGTAGATCGGCTTGTCCGAGCGCATGTGCTGGTGCAGCGTCTGCAGCATCAAGCCGTCGCCGCCGAGCGCCACCACGACGTCGGCGTCAGCGGGATCATGATCGCCGTACAGCGCCGTCAGTTGGGCCAGCGCCGCCTGCGCCTCCGCCCCTTGGCTCGCGACGAAGGCGATCCGGTCATATCGCTTGGGGCTGGTCATCGGATTTTGGCTCGTCTCGAGCGCGCCGGGGGGAGGGATGCGCGCAGGGTCGTCTATACGACCTTGACCGGGCTTGTCGAGACGAGGGGGCTTGGCCGGGATGACAAATACAAGCGGGCGGTCGCTTGACGCGACCGCCCGCATCACATCGGGATGAATTCGAGCGCGATTAGAACTTGGCGACGACCGTACCGGGGCCGAAACGATAGTTCAAACCGACCTTGGTCACCTGCAGGTCGGTACCTGAGGTCAGGAAGGTGGTGCCGTCGCTGGCAAGGGCGGTTCGCGATCCGAAGTCCATGTAACTGTATTCCGCCTTGGCCGACCAGTTGGCGGTCAGCGCGAATTCACCGCCGAAGCCGATGGTCCAGCCGACGCGGTTGCCCGAGGTCGAAATGCTGTTGATCAGGACGCCGGCCTGGTTGTTGCATGTGCGTATATTGCCGGGCACGTTGAACGGTCCCACGATGCAATTGGCCGAGACGGTCTCGTTGGTGAAAGCGGCGCCGCCCTTGACGTAGAGCAGCGAGCGGTCCCAGGCATAGCCGAGCCTGGCGGTCGCCGATGCCAGCCAGTTCAGTCGCGAGTTGCAGGTCAGGAAGAACGGGCTGAAGCCGCCGGGGTTGCCATTCGCGTCCAGCCCGGTATCGGTGCCGCAGGTCCGGCCGCCCTTGATGTCGGCCCAGCTTGCATCGCCTTCGACGCCGAGCACGAACCGGTTCTCGAGCTGGTAGTTGTAGCCGATCTGACCTCCGCCGAGTAATCCGGCAGTGCGCGTGTTGGCGACCTGAGGATAACCCGTGAAACCGATATGGTCGCGCCCGTAGGCCCCACCGCCATGGGCGCCGATATAGAACCCGGTCCAGTTCACGTAGGTTACGGCCGGCGGCAGCGCCTTGACCCGGGCCTTGGTCGGCATCGCCGTCGCCAGCAGCTCCGGCGTGAATTGGTAGCGGAGGCCGGCGGTGCCCGACCAGCCCTCGATGGTCTCGCCGTTGCGGTAGTCGACGCGCGCAAATCCGAGCCAGCCGGTGTTGACGACCTGCCCGGCGATGCCGAGCGAATACTGGCCGTAGGTTCCGACTCGCGAGGTTGTCGTGGACGCCGTGAAGGTTGCCGGCGAGAATCCGCCCGGCACCGGCACGCCCGGCCCGAAGAAACTGCAGTTCGCGCAGGTCGCGAAGTTCGAGGTGACGTTGCCCGCGAATTCGTGGAAAACGCTTGCCGTGAAGAAGGGCGTGAGCGCCAGGTTTCCGGACTGAACCGACGTACCTACCCGGAGGCTGAGGCGGCCGAGTTGGGTGGTGATGTCGTCGACCTTCACGGTGCCGGAAATGTTGGCGCCCTGTCCCACGCCGGGCTGACCGACTGCAGAGAAGGAGTCGAAGCTCGTCCTGGCATATGTGAAACCGGCCGAGGGCTCGATGAACCAGTTGTTCGCAATCGCGAAATTGTAACCCGCGTTGACCGCGAACGACGTGCCGCGACCGGAGATCGGCTGCGAGAAGAAGCCGGCGCCGGCATTGCTCAGCGCGATATTGTAGAAGTCCTGCTTCAGCAGCGCGTCGGCGAAGAACCGGCCGTAGGTCGCGACCGCATAGGTGCCGACAAACGGCACCTGGATGTTGCTGGAGAACCCATTATTGAGGGACGTCGAATTGGATTCCAGATAGCCGGCGGTGGTGCCGAGGTGCAGATTCCAGCCGTTCCAGTTCAGCCTCGCCGCATCGGCGCCGATCTGGAAGCCGGCATAGTTTTCACGGATCTGGTTGTTGCAGTTGACCGTCGTGGTTTGATCGAGGGTGGCGGGCGGCGATTGATTCCGCGTTTGGGTGGTCGACGTCCCCGTCACCGTGGCCTGGCCGCCGGTGGCGCGTCCCCAGACTCCGCCACCCGGGGAGTTCGGCGGAGGATTGCCCGGTGCCGACACGAAGGCGCTGCCCTGTCCCGCCTGGAAAACCGTATTGGCGTTGCTGGTCGCCGCCGATATCTGCGCGGACAAGGCGCTGGTGAACTGACCGAGGATGCCGGCGCCGGGTCCCGTTGTCCCGGGCGGCACGCCGATTCCGCCGGGCCCTGCGATATTGGTGACGTTGCAGTTTTGCGCCGTCGCGGCCGTCGGTGCCGACAGCATTGCGGCAAATGCGACGCCTGCAAAAATCCTGATCCCGTTGCCGGCAAGCACGCGCAAGTTTGCAATGCGAAAAGCGGTCATTCGAATCCCCAGTCCCGGAAAAAATTGGAATCAACGCAAAATACGCGGCCGTCGCGCAAAATCTAAGACAGCATTTTGCGAGCCGAAAGCGTAACGAAGCGACCGCGCGGGATTTGCCCTGTGAATTTCGCGCCCTGTAACATCGGCGCCACAGCAACAGACCCAGCTACCTGCAAACCACCCATCATATGAATAGGGCCGATGGGCTGAATGTTGGTCCGCCGGTTTCCGGAAGCCTTGCAAGTGACTCACGTCACACCGCGCCCGGTACCGGATTTGGCAGATTGAATGATCCGTCTGCGTCAGTCGCAGCCCGTTGATCGGGGAGGACGGAGAAGATATTGCTTTGGTGGGTCAATGGATTTCGGGCCAGCCGCCCGCCATGCCGGTTTCGACAGAAAAATGATAAAGCGCCTCATATCATTGGCGGCACTGATCGGAGGGGCCATTGTTGCGATGGCCTCCGAGGCCGCATGGGCGGAGAAGCGCGTTGCCTTGATCGTCGGCAATTCGAGCTACCAAACCGTTCCGCAACTGGCCAATCCCTCGCGGGATGCGAACGCCGTGGCCAGGATGTTCAGGGAGGCGGGCTTCGATTCCGTCGAGGTCCAGATCAACGTCGGCAATCTCGAATTCAAGCGCGCGATCCGCAAGTTCGAAACATCGGCCGATCAAGCCGACATCGCCGTCGTCTACTACGCGGGTCACGGACTCGAGCTCGCCGGAACCAATTACCTCATCCCGATCGACGCAAGGCTCGCCAGCGATCGCGACGCGGACGACGAGGCTATACTGCTGGAGCGGCTGGTGTCGTCGGCGGATGGCGCCAAGCGCCTGCGTCTCGTCATTCTGGACGCCTGCCGCGACAATCCTTTCGTCCCCACCATGCGCAGGGAGCGCAAGCTCGCCAATCGCGCGGTGACTTCGGGTCTCGGCAGGGTGGAGCCGACCAGCACCGACACCTTGATTGCTTATGCGGCGAAGGCCGGCTCCACCGCCGACGACGGTGACGGCCGGCACAGCCCCTTCACCGCGGCGGTGCTGAAAAACCTGACCGTGCCCGGTCTCGACGTCCGGCTTGCCTTCGGTCGCGTCAGGGACGAGGTATTGAAGACCACCGGCAACCGGCAGGAGCCGTTCGTTTATGGTTCGCTCGGCGGCGGAAATATCTCGCTGGTGCCGGCACCCGCGGGCGCGCAGGACGCCCCCGCAAGCGACGTCAAGGCCGACTATGAACTGGTTCAGAAAATCGGTTCGCGCCGCGCCTGGGAGGTGTTTTTGGGGACCCATCCGACCGGCTTCTACGCCGATCTGGCGCGCGCGCAGCTGGAGAACCCGAGCCCAGCGCCGCCGGCGAACATGACCGTCGCCGCTCTCCCGCCGCAGGGTGTACCCTCCAGCCGCGAATCCTCCTCGAAGGAGGCGCTGGAGTGGGACAGGCTGAAGGACTCAACCGATCCGGCGGCGCTGCAGCGATTCATCAAGCGCTATCCGGATTCACCTTTATCCATCACCGCCCAGCAGCGGATGGATCTGCTCAAAAAGGCTGCCCAGGAGCGCGAGGACCAGGCGCGTGCGGCGCGCGAGGCCGCGCGCAAGGCCGCGGAGGAAGCGCTTCGGCAGGCTGAGCAACGAAAGGCCGAACTGGCGGCTGCAAAAAAGCGCGAAGAGGACGAACGCCGCGCGCGCGAGGCGGAAGCGGCCGAGAAAGCGAAAGCTGCCGCGGCAGAACTGGCGGCGGCGAAGAAACGCGAGGAAGAGGAACGCCGCGCCAAAGCCGCGGAAGCCGAACAGAAGGCCAGGGCTGTGGAAGCCGAGCGCAAGGCCGCGGAGGCCAGACAAAAGGCCGACCAGGCCGAGCGAGACAAGGCAGCCGCGGAAGCCGCAGCTCTGCGGGCGGCGAGCGAAAAGCAGGCGAGAGAGGCGGAGGCCGCGCGCAAAAAGGCGGAGATGGCGGCTGCCCGCGAAGCCGCCTGCAAGAGCGAACAAACCAAACTCGAAGAAATCATCGCCAAGAGCACCGAGGGCTCCGGCCTCGAGGACCTCAAGTCTTTCTCCAGGACCGTCAGCTGCGACCGGCTCGGACCGCTGGTTGTCGCCAGCCTCGACAAGTTCAACGCCGAGGTGGCCAAGCGCGCTGCGGCGCTGCCCAATTCGCCCGAGTTGCTGCGGGCGGCTCAAGCCCAGCTCATCCGCCTCGGCTGCCTGACCGGCAAGATCGACGGCACTCTCAACCCCACGACCAGGACCGCGCTCGGCCGCTACCTCTCGATCGAGGGCCAGCCGGCGGAGAATGCCAGCGTCACCGAGGGCCTGGTTGCGGAACTGGCCAAGCACACTACGCGCGTCTGCCCGATCGAGTGCCGGTCCGGCGAGACCTTGAAGGGCGAGATCTGCGTCGCCGACGAGAAGCCGAAGGCATCGCCCGCCGTCGCCGCGCGCACCAGGAATGACGAGGACGATGCGCGGTCGCGCCGGAAGCAGGGCGGCCGCCAATCGGATCGTGAACAGCGTGCAAAGACGGCGCAGGACGCCCCGCGCGCGCGCCAGCAGGCCGTGGCCCGGCCGAGCATCGTCAGTGGCGGCCGCAGCGGCGGCGGCAGTGCGATGATCGGTGTCGGATTCTGATCACTTTTCCTGCAGCGTCCGGACCGGGTCCCATTCGCCCGATGGCGGCTGCTGCGCCTGGATCTTCGCCCGCTCGAGAAACATCCGGGATGGCCGGTCGGTTTCGGCGGCCTGCTCGAAACATTTTTCGGCGAGCGCAAACTCGCCGGCGCGCCAGTGCGCGAGGCCCCTGGCGTAGTCCGCCGTGACCGCGGCTTGCGCCGGCGTCAACTCCGCCGCCAGCGCCAGCAATTGGTAGATCTTCAGCTGATTGGTGCGGCCCTTGACGCGGATGGTGTCGAGTTCGCGCCATGCGAATGTTTCGCCGGTCAAGGCGACCGTGGTCTCGGAAGCGATCACGGTGGTGCCGTAGAATTTATTGGCGCCCTCCAGCCGCGAGGCGAGATTCACCGCATCGCTCATGACCGAATAATTGAAGCGCCGCCGCGAGCCGAAATTGCCGACCAGCGCGTCCCCGGAATTGATCCCGATGCGCTGCGCCACCTTGCTGCCGCCGAACGCAGCGGCGCTGCGATTGAGTTCGTCGAGGCGCGTGCAGCAGTCAAGCGCGGCACGCAGCGCGTTTCTGGCATGGTCGTCATCGTCGGCCGGCGCGCCGAACACCGCGACGATGGAATCCCCGATGTATTTGTCGACATAACCGCCATAGCCTTCGATGATGTCGGTCATTTCGGACAGATACTCGTTCATCAGCGCCATCAGCGCTTCGGGCGACATCGTTTCCGCGATCAGCGAAAAACCCTCGAGGTCGGAAAACAGCACCGTTACATGGCGGGTTTCGCCGCCCAGCACCGGCAGCTTGTTCGACGCCAGCATGCGCTCGATCACGTCGGGGGCGAGGTACAGCGCGAAGCTCTTCTGCAGCAGCCGGCGGTCCTTGTCGGCAATCCTGAAGCGATAGCCGACCATGGCAGCCAGCGCGGCGAAGCCGGCAATGAACGGCTCGCTGAGCGGCAGCACCAGCGCCTGGTTGAATGTCGCGGCGGCTCCGATCACGTAAACCGCGAACGCCCCGAGAAACGCCAGCATCGCGCCGGCCGGCTTGAGCGTTCGCGCGGCGATGGCGGCAAACGCCGCGAGCAGGGCCGCGATCAGCGCGGTCGGAAGCCGGCCGAGTTCGACGGCCGCGTCGCGGAAGATCAGGTTGTTGACGGCGGTGGCGTGAATATAGACGCCGGCGATGTCGCGGCGCTGGAAGCGGGCGGTGACCGGCTGCTCCGCCAGCGCGCAGCGTGGCGCCCGCGCGCCCTCGATCCCGGTGGTGAATCGCTTCGACGTCGATATGCGATCCTCCGACCCCAGGACCGTGCCGAGGATGACGACCTTGCCTTCGAACTGGCGCCGAAAGAAATCCTTGTCGCCTTTGGCGGCGCAGGCGGTCAGGTCAGCCAGCGAATAGGTCGGGATGTCGTCCGCGCCGCCCTCGAAATTGAGCGTCATCGTGCTGCGCACCGCGCCCGGAATCCGGTAGCCGGCGAGGGCGGTCGTGCCGTCAGCCTTCAATTCCGGCTTGGCGTCGAGCGCGCGCGACGCCAGCTCGAGCGCCATCGAGGGCACCGGCTTGCCGTCCACCGTAAACGTCAGCGGCAGTCGGCGGACGATGTCATCGGGGTCGGTATGGACGTTGAGCGCCCGCAGGTTCTGTTGCTGGCGAACCGCGATGCGCTGCCCCGGCGAGGGCCGGATCGGCTGGTCGCCGCGCAACACTTCCCCCAGCACCACCTTGCCGGCGGTTGAGGCCGTCGCGAGCGCGCGAAGAAAATCCCGGTCGAAGCCGCGGACCTTTTCGCCGAACAGGCCGCCGCCGAACGGGATCTCGGACTGCTCGATCGACTTCTCGAACACGATGTCGAAGCCGACCACCTTGGCGCCGCCCTCGACGACCGCGCCGAGAACGCGGCCGATCTCGCCGGTCCATGTCACCAATGGCGAGCCCTTGAACGGCGGCGCCTGGTAGGTTTCCTCGTCGATCGCGACCACGACCGCCGGCGAGGCGGCGGGATCGTGCCTCCTGCCGAACATCTCCCAGCGCAGCGCCGTCAGAATATCAATCGACAGTCCGTGGGTGATGTTGAACAGGGGCGAGACGGAGACCGCGGCGCAAACCACTACGATGGCGGCGAAGGCAATGGCGTCCCGCGTCTTGCGCCCGATGTTCAAGGTTGGATGCCCGGCAAAGCCTATTCCAACCGCAACAGACGGCCGACGATCGGCGTCGGACCGGGCTTGGCCTGGGGATCGACCCGGAACACGATCCTGCGCGATGCGAACGTTGCCGCATAGGTAGCACCCGGCGTGAGCGATTTGCTGGTGCCGGCAAGATCGTAGAACCTGCCCCTGAGCTGGTTGCCGGTGAGATCAAACTGCTG